>NZ_AYYI01000020.1 GCF_001436505.1 Loigolactobacillus rennini DSM 20253
TTACCGCCCAGAAAGCAGCTTAATAAAGTTGTCCAATTTTAAGGGTTCACTTCAGGGGCTCTTTTGAGTCCCAAGCTTTTTTTGTGGCTAAAATATAAGTTGAAATCGATATCCCAATACTGCTTGCATAAGGATTAATGCTGCTCATTCACTTTGGCCTTGCTCAATTAGGCCTTGAAAGAAGTGATTTAATGAAATTTTACCACCTGTCTCATGCTGGTGTTGTAACTTTAAAGCTTCATTTTTCACGTTTTGATATTCGTACAAGCTATTAGCATATTCAAGCAGTAAATCATCGCCAAAACGGTCCAAGCTAAGGGTGGCAAGATTGGTTAAACCAGCTTTAGCCGCTCGGCGCATCCGCTGTAACATAATTTTACGTTCGTGTTCTGAACAGCCAAAACTGATCCTTAAATCTAATTCGTTAAAGGAAACTTGTTCAGTTAACATCAATTGACAGACATTTAAAATGTCTTTAGCGCCTGCTTGGCTGGTGATACCTAAATAATTTAATAGTGAATTGATCCTTTTCATCGCCGCTTGAATGGGATCTGTCCGGGCAGTTGTTGTGGTGCCCAGCAATTGTTGAATGTTAGAAAGTTTTGATTCCATTTGAATGAGTTGGCTAACTTGTTGGACAACTTTTTCAACTTCGATTTTGTTAATTGGTTTGTCGATAAAAAAGTCGATACCGGCTTGGTAGGCTTCTTGGCGTAAATCGTGATCTCTGACTTTTGAGACCATAATAAAGTGTAATTTAGGTTTTAATTGGCGAATTTGTTTAACTAACTCGATGCCGCTTAAATGTGGCATTAACAGGTCAATTAAGACAATGTCCACTGGTAAAACGGCTAATTCTTTCCGGGCAGATTGGCTGTCACTAGCGGTGCCAATAATTTCATTGTCCATTTTGGTTTCAATAATTTGTGCTAAAAGGGGAATAATAACCGGATCGTCATCGATGATGTAAAAATTCATGACTTGACACTATCCTTTCTTAGTAAGTGATCTTTATTAATTTTCAAAGTAAAAGTTGTTCCTAAATTAACCTTTGATGTAACGGTAATGTCACCTGCAAACTGTTCTTGGATGATGGTTCGAGCATTGGATAACCCAATACCGCGGTATGAATCCCCAGTTTGATCATCGAATTTGGTGGTGAAACCAGGCATAAAAATAAGTTTTTGATACGCGGGTTTAATGCCAGGGCCGTTATCTTGCACTTGAATCCACAAAGTTTGCTGGTGTTCGCTGATTAAAAGCCAAATGTTACCATTGCCAGAACTAGCACTAATCGCGTCAATACTGTTACGGACCAAATTGGATAAGACAGAAACTAAATAATAGTGGTTTGGTACAATGTAGTGCTGCTTAATTTTAGGTGGAATGATGAGGATGTTTAAGTGCCGCTCCTTGATAGTCTCCTTGGCATTATCAACAATGACCCGTATAATGTCATGTAAGCTCATATTTGGATAAGCATCTTGGCCAAAATAATCACTGAGCCCGATGATGATATTTTGATAATCTTTCTTGATTTCATGCACGTCGTGGGCAATCATTAACGCAGACTCTTGTTCTGCTTGACTGTTTGGTTTCTGCGCCAATTTTTCATTGAGTAAATAGGCGTTTTTCATGATTCGCTCAATTTCGGTAACATTTTTTTGCATAAAGTAGGCATCACTTTTAATGGAAGAGGTAATCCATAAAAAGTGGCGGTAGCGTTGCTCATGGGAAATTTGACGTAAAAGCGAGTGCAGATACGCGTAGCTAAAAGTTAGTAAGCAACTGAGCAGGCTGCGGATCAGCGCCGTAATGATCAACGCTTTAAATAAATAAAGCGTGTAGTTGTGAAATCCCAACAGTAAACTGATTTCTAAAACATTGGCTAAGTAATCGCATAGCATAATGCAAAAGAAAAAGTAGCTGTTAGTGGGCGTTTTGCGGCGCCAATAAAGTAAGTAATAAATCAAGCCGTAGCACAAGTAAAAGGCAATGTCCGTGATGACGAATTGAACGATATGCACCGAGTTTTGGTTATGAGTCAATAATAAAATTAGTCCACGAAAAACTGGCGATGCTAGTGCAATGGATAAGGTGAGCCAGATGGGGTGTAAATCCCGATTGAAATAAAGAAAAATGGGCAGTAAAATCACGGATAATGTCAAAATGAAGCCGGGTGTATAAAAGGTAAAGTTCACCTGGGAGGCTAAAGCAATGCAGATTGCAGGGACAATGGTCCGTTTTAGCCGCGGTGTAATTAAATTTGCCATAAAAAACCTTCTTTGATTAGTGATGTTTAATGAAGTTTTGCGAAGCGCTTTGAAAACGCTGCCTATACTTAAATTGTAAACAAAAAAGGGAGGAATTAACATGCTTAACTTAAGAAATCGTAGCTATTTAACGCTTTTAGACTTTTCAAAACAAGAAATGCAATACTTATTGGATTTATCGGCAGCCCTCAAGCAGGCCAAATATGCGGGTACTGAACAACAAAAGATGATCGGTAAAAATATTGCGTTGATTTTTGAAAAGAATTCCACCCGGACACGCTGTGCCTTTGAAGTGGCGGCACATGACCAAGGGGCACACGTCACTTATTTAGGTCCAACTGGAACGCAAATGGGCAAAAAAGAAAGCGCTAAAGATACTGCCCGGGTACTAGGCGGCATGTTTGATGGCATTGAATACCGTGGTTTTTCCCAGCGGACTGTTGAGACGTTAGCTGACTATTCTGGTGTGCCAGTTTGGAACGGTTTAACGGATGAAGATCACCCAACCCAAGTTTTGGCTGACTTTTTGACGGCTAAGGAAAAACTGCATAAATCTTACCAAGACATGATTTTTACTTATGTGGGTGATGGCCGTAATAACGTTGCGAATGCGTTGATGATCGGTGCGGCAGTTATCGGCATGGAAATTCACATCGTTTGCCCAGATGAATTGAAGCCAGCTGTTGATTTAGTTAAAAAGTGTGAAGCTAAAGCAGCTAAATCTGGCGCCAAAATCGTGGTTACCAGCGATATTGACCAAGGTGTTAAAGGCTCTGATGTCATCTATACTGATGTCTGGGTTTCAATGGGTGAAGCAGATGAAATCTGGCAACAGCGGATTAACCAATTACAGCCATACCAAGTCAATAAAGCGTTGTTAGAAAAAACCGGCAACCCGAATGTCATTTTTGAGCACTGTTTACCATCCTTCCATGATTTAGACACTGAAGTGGGTAAGAAGATCCATGATCAGTTTGGTCTAAACGAAATGGAAGTGACGGATGAGGTCTTTGAAAGCGATGCCTCTGTTGTCTTCACTGAAGCAGAAAACCGGATGCACACGATCAAAGCCGTTATGGTTGCAACATTAGGGGATTAAGGAGGCAGTAGCATGGCTAAAATTGTGGTTGCTTTAGGTGGCAATGCGTTAGGCAACTCACCTGAAGAACAGTTAAAACTCGTACAGCAGACCGCGGCGTCATTGGTCAGTTTAGTGACGCAAGGTCATCAAGTGGTAATTAGTCATGGTAATGGGCCGCAAGTCGGTGCAATTAATTTAGGAATGAACTACGCGGCCGAGCACGACCAAGGACCAGCTTTTCCTTTCCCAGAATGTGGGGCTATGAGTCAAGGTTACATTGGCTATCATTTACAACAAGGGTTACAAAATGAATTGCGGAGAAAGCAACTGACTAAAGATGTTGTAACGCTCGTGACACAAGTCGAAGTGGATGCTGCTGATCCAGCATTTAAGCAACCTACCAAACCAGTCGGTGCCTTTTATGATCAAGCTACTGCACAAAAGATTGAACAAGAAAAGGGGTATACGTTTGTTGAAGATGCAGGCCGCGGTTACCGGCGGGTTGTCGCGTCACCGCAGCCAAAAGCAATTGTTGAATTTGACAGTATCAGTCGGTTGATCAATGCTGGTAGTTTGGTGATTGCCAGCGGCGGTGGCGGTGTTCCAGTAGTCCAAAAAGATGGGCTTTATCAAGGAATTCCCGCCGTCATTGATAAAGATAAATCCAGCGCGCTGTTGGCAGGTAAATTAGCTGCCGACCAGTTAATTATTTTAACTGCAGTTGATTATGTCTATGTCAATTATGGTCAACCAGAGCAGAAGGCATTGGCAGATGTCAGTGCTGGCGACATGGCAACTTACTTGAAACAAGGTCAGTTTGCTAAAGGCAGTATGTTACCTAAAGTGGAAGCCTGCTTAGACTTTGTTAAGCAAAATCCACAAGGGACCGCTGTGATTACTTCACTTTCACATTTAGCAGATGCGTTAGTAGGTAAAATTGGGACCCGGATTCATAAATAAGCCTGGCATGATCACAGTTAGGTGAGTACAGAAAAAGTCGAATGGGCAGGTACCCTTTCGGCTTTTCGTATTAATACTGTGCTGAGCTAATTTACGGCCAGACATTGGAGGAGATGAGCAGTCGTGACAGAAACAGAACAAACAGCAAAAAGTCCAAAAAAGCATTTTAAGCTTAAAATGCCCGGTGCCTTCACCATATTATTTATTTTAACCATCGTTGCAGTGATTGCGACTTGGTTAGTCCCGGCGGGTGCCTATTCTAAATTAGCTTATAATTCAGCGACGGAGCAATTAAAAGTCACTAATCCGCAGGGTGAAGTAAAAAATTTACCTAGTACCCAAGCAGAATTGGATAAGTTAGGTGTCAAAATTGACATTGACCAATTTAAATCGGGTGCCATTAACGAAGCCGTTTCAATTCCTAATACTTATCAACGGTTGAAACAACGACCAGCAAGTATCGCTGCCATTCCTGAAAGTATGGTTAACGGAACCATTGAGGCCGTTGACATTATGGTCTTTATTTTAGTTTTAGGCGGTATGATCGGTGTGGTTAAAGCTAGTGGGGCTTTTGAGTCAGGACTAGTGGCACTGACTAAAAAAACAAAAGGCCACGAATTTATGTTGATCTTCTTTATTGCGCTATTGATGGTTTTAGGCGGGACGTTGTGCGGTATTGAAGAAGAAGCCGTTGCGTTTTACCCGATCTTAGTGCCAATTTTTATTGCAATGGGGTATGATTCGATTGTTTGTGTTGGGGCGATCTTTTTAGCCAGTTCAGTGGGGACCGCTTTTTCCACCATCAACCCATTTTCGGTTGTTATTGCCTCTAATGCAGCTGGAATTAATTTTACCGAAGGGTTATTGTGGCGCGTTGGTGGCTGTATTGTCGGCGCAATTTTTGTGATTTTATATTTACGCTGGTATGCGCAAAAAGTTAAAGCGGATCCGAAGTTTTCTTATTCTTATGATGATCACGAAGAATTTGACCAAATGTGGGCGGTAGATTCGACCCAAACTGGTGCCGCTGCTGGCTTTACCGTTCGTAAAAAAATCATTTTAGTCTTATTTGTCGTTACATTTCCGATCATGGTTTGGGGCGTGATGGCAAAAGGCTGGTGGTTCCCAACCATGGCAGCTTCTTTCCTGACCTTTGCCATTGCCATTATGTTACTAACAGCAACTGGGCGCTTTGGTATCGGAGAAAAAGGTGTTGTGGATGCGTTTGTTGATGGTGCCTCTAGTTTAGTGGGTGTCTCTTTAATTATCGGCTTAGCCCGGGGCATTAATATTGTATTAAATGATGGTAAAATTTCGGATACTTTATTAGAATATTCTTCTTCCTTAGTGGCTAACATCAGTGGTCCGATTTTTATTGTTGTGATGTTATTTATCTTCTTTATTTTAGGATTTATTGTGCCTTCTTCTTCTGGCCTTGCGGTTTTGTCGATGCCGATTTTAGCACCATTGGCTGACACGGTTAATATTCCTCGGTTTACCGTGGTGACCGCTTACCAATTTGGCCAGTATGCGATGTTATTCTTAGCACCAACAGGTTTAGTGATGGCAACACTGCAAATGTTAAATATGCGTTACTCTCATTGGCTACGCTTTGTTTGGCCAGTAGTTGTCTTCTTACTTGTTTTTGGTGGTATTTTGTTAGTCGCACAAGTTTTAGTCGCTTAAAGTTAGCATTAAGTTATGTGTGCTCGCCGTAAATTACTTCTGAATTGATGAGGTAATAACGGTGGGGACACATTTTTTGTTAATTTGACAGGCCGTGCAAGATTCAATTTAATTTTTGCCTAAATGTCGTCAGCGCCGTATAATTAATTTAGAATGTAGAAAATGGGGTAACGCAATGGTTCAATCAATTAATACAAAGGTCGACCTAGTTGTTGACGCAACATCTTATGCAGGATTGACTGATTACGGCAAGATTATGATCGGTGATAAGGGGTTTGAATTTTTTAACGACCGGGATGTGCGAAAATACATTCAAATTCCTTGGAAAGAAGTCGATTGGGTAATCGTTTCGGTTATTTTTGGCGGTCGCTGGATTCCCCGTTATGCAATTAGGACAAAGCGCAACGGTACTTTTAGCTTTTCATCCAAGAATCCTAAGCGAACTTTACGAGCAATTCGGGAATACGTTGCGCCGTCACACATTGTTCGCTCACTAGGCTTTTTTGAAGTTCTAGGGCGCAGTTTCCGCAATTTATTTGCAAAATTTAGGCACAAGCTTTAATGATGAGAAATCATTTTTAAGCAAACTAGCATAAAGGTTAGCGGTGACTATTAATATCAGTGTTACCAGCTCATTTAAGCTGGTGAATTTAGCGGATTTTCGTTTTATTTTGATGTCTAAGGAGGACGCAACTGTGCAATCAATCAATGATCAAATTGATTTGACGACTAAAGCGGCGTTGTATTTAGGAACAATACAATATGGTCATATTCAAATTGGTGAACATGGGTTTGAATTCTTTAACCAGCAACGACACCGTAATTTTATTCAGCTGCCTTGGGCTGATATTGAGCAGGTTATTGTGGAAGTATCGCTGATTGGTAAACGGGTCTCACGTTTTACAGTCATCGAGCGCAGCCACATGCAATATGTCTTTGTGACTAAAGATGCGAAAAAAGTGTTGCGGGGAATGCGTCCGTACATTGGTGCGGAACGTTTGCGCCATGCGCCTAGTTTGCTACATACTTTGAAACGCAAATACATTGATCCCTTCCTTTAACTTAGCTGAAAGGAGGTAAAATATGGCGCTTAAAGTAACGACTTGGGAAATTATTTTGCGCTTGTTTTTAGCCGTTGTCATTGCTGGTGTGATCGGCTATGATCGTGAGCATAAAAATCGTCCAGCAGGCATTCGGACGCACGTTTTAGTTTGTGTAGGAGCCTGTGTCATTGCCATGGTACAGCAAAAAATTGGCTTTCAAGCGATTGAGTTTGCCCGTGACTTCCCGAAATTTTCCGGTGTTGTCAGGGCAGATGAAGCACGATTGATTGCGCAAGTTGTCAGTGGTGTTGGCTTTTTAGGTGCTGGTACCATTATTGTGACGCGCCACTCCATCTTGGGTCTAACCACTGCGGCCAGTATCTGGGCGTCGGCTGGTTTAGGTATTGCCGTCGGTATGGGTTATTACGAAATTGCACTTATCAGTGCGCTAGTCGTCATTGGTGTTTTAACCATGTTGCAAAAAGTGATTCATGTTGAATCATTGAAAAAATTGAAATTAAGTATCAAAACAAAAAAGCATCTAAAGCCATGATTCAAGACTATTTTGCGCAACACCGGATAAAAGTAAACGCAGTTAGTTTTAGTACTGATCAAAAAAGCTACGGCATAGTCTATACCAATATTTATACGATCAAAATTCCTCGCCACATGAGTTATCCGCAAATCATAGAGGATCTTTCACTACAGCCTAATGTGATGAAAGTAAGGATGGTCAGAATATAAGCGTCGTTAAGCAACCGGCTAATTTTTTGCAGGTACACCAGTAATGAAAATGAAGTTCAACCCAGTGATTATTTAACAAAAATAGTCACTGGGTTTTTATTTAAAATGTCGCCCTGTGATTTTTGTTGGTGTGTGTTAAATGGGACTTGAAATTGTAATCGCTTTAGCCTAAGCTAGAGTCAGTGAAATTACAGTAAAATTTAGTAAAATAGGAGGCGCGATGATGGAGATCACCAGCGAAGTTTTAAAATCAGAGTTTAAGACACATTTTAAAAGGGAACCTGAACGTGTCTATTTTTCGCCGGGCCGGATTAATTTAATTGGTGAACACACTGACTATAATGGTGGCCATGTTTTTCCTTGTGCCATCAGCTTAGGGACTTATGGTGCTTATGCTAGTCGGGCTGATCAGACCGTGCAATTGTATTCTGCCAATGTGCCTGATCAAGGGACAGTCAGTTTTCAAATTGATGCATTAACTTACCGGCAAGCTGATGGTTGGACAAACTATGCCAAGGGCATGCTTTATGAATTAGTGCAAGCAGGTTTCAAGTTGACCCATGGTTTTGATCTTTACATCCACGGTAATTTACCCGATGGTGCAGGTCTTTCTTCTTCGGCGTCCCTAGAATTGTTGATGGGGACCATCGCCCGGGATGCCTTTAAGCTTTCCGTTTCCCAGCTAGCTTTAGTGAAAATGGGACAGAAGACGGAAAATGATTACATTGGGGTTAATTCCGGAATTATGGATCAATTTGCTGTGGGCATGGGGAAAGCCGATCAAGCTATTTTATTGGACACTAATACCATGAAGTATCAGTACAGTCCGGTAAAATTAGGTCAGTATCTAATTGTTATTATGAATACAAATAAACGGCGCGAATTACAGGATTCTAAGTATAATCAGCGCCGGAGCGAATGTGAGGCTGCATTGGCAAAGCTACAACAAGGCCTGCCGATAAAAGCTTTGGGGGATCTAGACAAGGATCGTTTTGATCAAGCTGCTTATTTAATTGATGATGATATTTTATTACGGCGTGCCCGCCACGCAGTTTTTGAAAACCAACGCGCATTGCAAGCGGCTGTTGCTTTACAAAACAATGATTTAGCCACTTTTGGTCATTTGATCAATGCATCGCACGTTTCTTTACATTATGATTATGAAGTAACTGGGAAAGAATTAGATACGTTAGTGGCTGCTGCTTGGCGGCAGCCGGGTGTTTTAGGGGCCCGTATGACTGGTGCTGGTTTTGGTGGCTGTGCCATTGCGTTGGTTAAGAAAAATCAGGTACCTGCGTTTAAAGCTGCTGTCGGGGATACTTATCAAAATGAAATCGGCTATCAACCAACATTTTATGTTGCACAAATTGCGGATGGTCCTCGTGATCTGACTAATCTTAACTAGATCGATGTGGTCAATGTTGAAAGGGGTTCACAGTATGGACGATTTAGCGACTCAGTTTGTGAGTCAAATTTTAAAACTCAATCCAGATTTTGCGCCATTAGATCGGATTTATTTAATAAATCGAGTTTACGCATTAGTGGGACAGCAAGTTTCAACTAAGAAAAAAGTTTCCAATCTGTTGGATTTAGTAACGTTGTTAGTAGATGCAGCGGTGGAAAATCAAAAAATTAAAGATAATATTACTGAACGAGAAATTTTAGAAGCGGCTTTAATGGATTTGGTCACGCCACGGCCGGCTACCGTTAACCGTCTGTTTTGGAACCAGTACCAAATCAGCCCACAAACCGCTACGGATGCGTTTTACCAGCTGAGTTGTCAAAATGATTACATTAAAACCCGGGCAATCGCTAAAAATAGCGTCTTTTCAGTGGCGACTGATTATGGTGACTTAGAAATCACCATTAATTTATCTAAGCCAGAAAAAGATCCTAAAGCCATCGCGGCAGCGGGAAAGCAAAAGCAAGTCGGTTATCCGCAATGCCAGCTGTGTATGGAAAATGAGGGCTATTTGGGTCGGTTAGGTTACCCAGCCCGCAGTAATCACCGAATTATCCGCTTTATGCTAGGCGGTGAAACTTGGGGCTTTCAATATTCGCCTTATGCGTATTTTAAAGAACACGCCATTTTTTTAGCCCAGCAACACCGGCCAATGATGATCAATCAACACACCTTTAGCAATTTACTTGCCATTGTTCGGATGTTTCCACATTACTTTGTAGGTAGTAACGCTGATTTGCCAATTGTTGGAGGTTCCATGTTGGCTCATGATCATTATCAAGGGGGCCGCCACGTTTTTCCGATGATGAAAGCGCCAGTGGGACATCATTTTAAAGTGGCAGGGGTGTCAGCAGGTATCGTTAAGTGGCCGTTAGCGACTATCCGTTTAATTAGCACTTCTCCTGCTAAGTTAGTTAATGCAGCAACTAAAATTCTTCAAGTTTGGCAGCATTATTCAGATGAAGCTGTTGATATTCGTGCTTACACTAATCAGATCCGGCACCATACGGTTACGCCAATTGCTTATCGGCAAGGGGACCAATATGTTTTAGACGTTGTATTACGGGACAACCAGACGTCGGCAAAGTACCCAGACGGTATTTTCCATCCGCATCCTGATGTACAGCACATTAAAAAAGAAAATATCGGTTTAATCGAAGTAATGGGGCGGGCAATCTTGCCAGCACGTTTAAAAGCGGAGATGCAAGTGGTTGCTGATTGTTTATTGGGGAAAAAGGTGCAAGTCGCCCCTTATCATAAGAAATGGGTCGCTGAATTACAACGGCAACATCAGTTTACAGCGTCTAATGTCCACCAAATTTTAGATCGGGAAATTGGGCTTGTCTTTGCTCGTGTTTTAGAAGATGCCGGTGTTTTCAAACAAACTGCACAAGGTCAAGCCGCGTTTAAACGCTTCATTCAGCAATTAACAAACTAGATGTCAGCTTGAAGGGAGTTTTTTCATGGCGACAACTTTAAAAGACATTGCCCAAGCAACGGGGGTGTCATTGACCACCGTATCCCGCGTGTTAAACCGGGATCCCAGTTTGTCGGTGGGTACGGCGACACGAAAACGGATCTTTGCAACAGCAGCACAATTAAACTATCAAAAAATGCCTGCAAGTCCTGAGGAAATAAAACCGCGTCCGCAAAAAATTGCGTTAGTTCAGTGGTATTCTAAATCACGAGAACAAGATGACCTTTACTACATGGCAATCCGAATGGGGATTGAACAATGCAGCCAGCAACACCAACTTGAAGTGATTCGGGTTTTTCAAAATAATCTAACCCAGTTAACACAGCCAGTAGATGGCGTGATTGCAGTTGGTAAATTTAGTGCAGATCAAGTACAATTATTACGAACCCTGACGGCAAATTTGGTCTTTGTGGATGATGATCAGTTTGCGGCTGGCTTTGACAGTGTTATCACTGATTTTAAACTAGCAGTTCAGCAGGTTGTGGCTGTCTTTTTAAAGCAGCAGCGCCGGGATATTGGTTTAATTTATGGTACTGAAACTACCACTGACGGTCAGCGGCAAATTCATGATCCGCGCCAAATTGCGTTTAAGGAAACGTTGACTGCACAACAGCTTTACCGCCCAGAGTTTACTTTTCAAAGTGATTTTACCAATCAGGGTGGCTATCGTGCGATGCAACAGGCTTTAACAACTTTAGGGGATCAATTGCCCCATGCTTTTTTTGTTGCTAACGATCCCATGGCGACTGGTGCGTTAAAAGCTTTGCAAAAAGCACAAATTGCAGTTCCACAACGCGTTAGTTTGTTTAGTTTTAACGATACGGTTTTAGCGAAGTATGTTTATCCGGAATTAAGCTCGGTGCATGTGGCTACTGAATTGATGGGCTGCACGGCCGTTAAGTTATTGTGTAGCCGGTTTCAAAAGAAAAGACCACCGCAGCGGGTCGAATTAGGGACTCAGTTGATAATGCGAGCAAGTACAAACTTAGAAAGTGAGTGAGCATAATGGCAATTAAAGTGGAAGCATTTGGGACTTATCAAGGTGAAAAAGTTCAGCGTTTCATTGCGAGTAACCAACGGGGAACCCAGATGGCAGTCTTGAGTTTAGGAGCAATTTGGCAAGAATTTTCAGTTTTAGAAGGCCAGCAGCGCCAACAATTGGTCGCACGGTTTGATAATGTAGCAGACTACATGAATTCGACTTCACAACTAGGTAAAGTGATCGGCCGGGTTGCCGGTCGGATCAAGGACGGCAAAATTAAACTAGCAGGCAAAACTTACCAATTGGATTGTAATGAAAATGGTAATTCGATTCACGGTGGCCGGCATGGTTTCGGTAATCTAAATTTCACCGGCGAACCGTTTACTACGGCTACTACTAGCGGTGTGATTTTAACGCGGCACATTCCTAGCACATTAGATCAGTATCCCGGCGATCTAACGTTAAGTGTTAAATATACTTTGAGTGTTTCTGATGACGTGACCATTGAGTTTAAAGCCAAAAGTACGGCGGATACTTTATTTAATCCGACAGAACATGTTTATTGGAATTTAACGGACCAGCAAGCTAGCAGCATTGATCAGCAGTGGCTACAGATCAATGGCCAAAAGCGTGCAGTATTAAATGCAGATAAAACGCCAACTGGTGAATTGGTTGCTGTAAACCGGACAGCCTATGATTTTACTCAACCTAAAAAAATCGGTGCTGCGTTGCAACAATTAGCCCATGATAATGGCGGGACTGAATTTGATGATGCTTATCAAGTAACACCTAGTGCGACACAACCCATTGCAGAACTCGGTGATGCGGCTGGTAAGCGGCGGATACAAATTTTTTCAGAACGTAATGGATTAGTTATCTTTACCGCGAATCCGTTTGATGCTCAGCGTAATGCTGCACATGATTACAATGCCTTAGCAACGGAAGCCCAGGTATTGCCAGATGCCATTCATCATGAACAGTTTGGCAGCATTGTTTTGCCTGCTGGTACGACTATGAGTACTAAAATTCGTTACCAGTATGTTAAAGGTGAGTAAATAACGTGAATTAAAAGCGACTGTGCCATATGTAGTGGCCCCCAAAAGTCAGACCAAAAATCTAATTTTGGAGGCGGTACAAATTGTGGCACAGTCGTTTCTTTACAATATTAATGTGAGTCGTATTGCCTAATCTGTGTTTTTTTGAGCTAAATAAGCGACTAATAATTCTCGATAAACGGTAGAAAAGGCTAAATAAGTGGCTTTTTCAACGTATTCATTATCTTTATGAGCTAAGCGATAATCACCAGGGCCAAACATTATAAAGGGAAAGTCAGGCTCTGGGTGTGATTTTAATAAATTGGAGGCATCGGTTACACCAACGGAAGCTTGTGGTTGGTAAGCGATGGTCAAGATTTTTTGTGCTGTTTCACGTGCAATTTTAGTTAATGAATTGTCTGCCTGTTTAACAATTGGTATTTCTGACATGTAAACATCGAGGTGAAGCAGTGCACCTTGTCGGTTTTGCGCTTGTACTAATTTAGTGAATAACGCAGTAACTGTTTCGTTAGTGTATTCTGGAATGGTACGAATGTTCACTTCAGCGATTGCTTGGTCTGGAATGGTGTTAACTTGATCACCAGCATTGAGGATGGTGGCATTATAAGTGGGTTTGCCTAAACTGTTGTTAGTGATTGTTACAGCATCAAAATGGTGTTTGGCTTGGGTCAAAACTTCTAAAAGTGGGTGTAACGCATTGAATCCTTTTTCAGGCATTGAACTGTGCGCTGCTTCGCCTTGCGATGTTAACCGAATATCCATGGAACCACGGTGGGCGTAGATAATGTCATGAGCAGAAGGCTCGCCAATAATTAAAGCGCTGAGATCTTCAGTATAATGCTGCTCGGCAAAAGCAGCTGATCCTAATCCGCCCACTTCTTCACCGACAGTTGCCAATAACCGGATTGTGCCTTGTTGCGGAAGTTGGTTTTCTTTGAGTTCAATTAAGGCAGTCACCATCGCTGCCAAGCCGGATTTCATATCAGCAGTACCGCGACCATAGAGCTTGCCTGCTTTTTCAGTTAATTTAAACGGATCAGTTTGCCAGTGTTGCCGATCGTTTGCAGCAACAACGTCCATGTGGCCGGAAAGTCCGATAACAGGCTGTCCACTACCAATCTCCGCCACAAGATTAGCTCGCGTTGGTGTGATGGGTAGAAGCTTACTTTTGATTTGGTGTTGCTGCAACAATTGCTGCAGATATTGCGCAACTTTTAGTTCATGATCGTTTACAGATTGAAAGGCAATTAAATCTGCTAATAAGGTTAACTTAGCGTCATCGGGCATTGAAAACAATTGTTGTTTATTGTCCATTATTGGCACATCCTTTAATTTTTAACCGTTATTATAAAGGAAATACAAACACTTTTAAAATTTAAAGCAGTAAAGAAAATGGCAGGAGACTCGCAATTATGCGAATTTCCTGCCATTTGCGTTTCATTAGTGGCTGCCAGCATATTTTTGTAACGTTTCTCTAACAATTTTAACGTTAAAGAGCACGCTGAGAACAATCGTATAAACCGGAAAAGTGATGAGCTCCTGAATAAATCGGCCTGATAGTAGCGGTAACCAGGGTGTTTGGTACATTAAATGTAACCACAAGCTGTTTAAACCTAAATATAGTCCCATAGTGACAGTGAGGGTAGCTAATAAAATTTGCCATAGACGTGGTGTTTTTTGGTAAAAGGTATAACCAAATACTAAGCCCACTAAAAAGGCAGTTAATGTAAATCCAGGGGAAAAAGTGGCAGTTGGTACTAAAAAAATACCTAATAAATCGGATAGCGCAGTGCTAAATGCAGTGATGAACGGGGGAAATAATGACGCCATAATGGCAGTAGCAATAAAGCTAAAAGAAATTTTAGTCAATACAAAATGTAAAGAAAACATACTATTGAGTACGGTTTGCAGGGCAATTAAAATTCCTAACAGTGTAATTTGACGTGCCTTTGAAGTTTGTGACATGGCCATACCTCCTAAGATAGTACACAATGCCACTAGCAAATCAAAAAAGCCGCGTTTACTAGTGGCTGCGTCTTGATTGTCGGACAAAAGCCACGGGTAAATGCGGCGAATGCGAACGCAAAACCGCAAGTCATCAATTGATGCGTTTAGCCTATCATTTCAGCTAAGCAGTTCAATCAACACTTTTCGTCCACCGTTCACATTCCGTTCCGGCGGCACTTAACGCTTTGCATCCTACTCCGATAATTTCTTACATTATAAAGGAATACTGTAGAAAAAGCCAGTTTAATTAGCTATTAATTGGCATGGAATTGTTGAGAATAATTAACTGCAACACCACGTAAATTAGCTTCTGCTTGGTAGTGCGCAATGCAAATTTTAGGTGTTAGTGGTGCAATTTTAACACTTTTTGTCACTTGCTTAATCGCTGTTTGTAAATCTGGCAATAAAGCTGGATTAGCCGAAACGCCACCACTGATAACAAAACAGTCCGGATCAATGCAATATTGGATGTTAAAAATGGCTTTTGCTAATGTGGTAAAAAAGACTTGCAGTTCTTTTTTAGCTGCTGAATTGCCTGCTTGTGCTGCAGCATAAAGCTGTTTACCGGTCAGTGGCTGTTCTGGTTTGACCCGTTGGTTATAGCGTTTTGCGGCATTGACTAGTGTGCCCATTGTACTAACGGTTCGGTTATTTTCATGTAACATGAAGCCAAATTCACCACCTAATAAATGACTGCCATGGTGAATTTTACCATTTAAAATTATGGCACCGCCAACCCCTGTACCAACAGCTAGTAAAACAACGTTTGCTAAGCCCTTTGCCGCACCATCAGCTGCTTCTGCCAGCGCTGCACAATTAGCATCATTTTCAATGGCAACTGGCAATTGAAAACGCTGTTTAAATTCACTGAGGATATCAAAGTTATGAATGTAAGGAACAGCGCTGAAGCTGCCAATAATGCCAGTTTTCTGATTAACAGCACCAGGACTGCTGATACTAACGCCAGTAATTCCATACTGCTGCTTCATCGCTGTTATTTTTGCAGTTAAAATTTGATAAAACGCTGTCAAGTTTGCTGGTGTTGCAACGGCTTGATCTGTGATGAGTTGCCCTTTTATCCAGCAGCCAAATTTAATCGTTGTACCACCGATGTCAATGAGTCCTATCGCCATGAAAACCACTCCTTAATAAGGTGAATTACCTTCAATATAGCGCAACCGATCTCCAAAAATCACTAAATCATTTTGTTGGGTGCGCTTTCATTATGAACCACCAAAATGAAAATGGAAACCGTTTTTATGTAAGCAATTGTCATCCTTTAATGATACCACTATAGTGAAAATATAAAAATAAAGGAGTGGTAAAAGTGAGCTATAAAGTTGTTGCTGTCACGGCCTGTGCGGCTGGTATCGCGCATACTTATATGGCAGCAGAGGGGTTGGAAAAAGCTGCTAAAGCTAAGGGTTACACGATCAAAGTGGAAACTAATGGTGCAATTGGTGCAGAGAATGTATTAACAGAAGCTGATATTGCAGCAGCGAATTTAGTTGTTATTGCGGCTGATGTCAAAATTGATCCAATACGTTTCACTGGGAAGCCTTTATATGTGACAGATTCTAATGCGGCTATTGACGATGCCGCAGCATTGTTGGATAAAGCAAAAGCGGAAGCTAAAGTGTTTGGGGAAAAAGGAACTAAGATTGGCCACGTTCAAATTGGTAACGATCATAAAAAGGTTAATTTCTTTACGCACGTTATGAGTGGGATTTCCTACATGATTCCGATGGTTATTGCTGCAGGCTTGATTTTAGCTATTGCGAATGTTTACGCTTTTCAACGGGATGATTTAGGACGAATTGTTAAATGGGGATTTGATACACATACTGCAATGGGGCAGTTTATGTCTGATATGTTCCAAGTAGGGCAGGTTGGTTTTAAATTAATGATTCCACTATTCGCTGGTTTTACTGCGCGTTCAATTGCGGATAAGCCTGCTATTGCACCTGCTATGATCGGTGCGTATATCGCAAATGATGCAGAATTACTGCATGCTAAAGCTGGCGGTGGGTTTATTGCCGCGTTAATTGTTGCGTTTATTGTCGGTTACTTTGTTAAATTATTAAAGAAAATCAAATGGCCAAAATTAGTGCAACCGATTGTGCCAATTATGATTATTCCGTTAATTGCAACGCTATTTATATCCATTTTAGTATTTTACGTTATTGGACAACCGATTGGTACTGCCATGGATGGCTTATATTCATGGCTAACGTGGTTAAATAGCCATTCAGCTAGTGCACCAATCGTTATTGGCGCTGTTTTAGGCGGTATGATGGGCTTTGATTTAGGTGGACCAGTTAATAAAACGGCGCTTATTTTTGGAACGGCGGTTTTTACAGATACTATGGCAAAATATGGTGTTGACGGGGCTAATTTCGTACCACAAACGGCAACACAAGCAGCAATTTCAGTTGCGCCTTTAGGTGTCTGGTTAGCAACGATCTTTTTCAAAAAGAAATTCTCACATGATGAAAAAGTGGCAGCTAGTGCAACTTTAGGCATGGGACTTGTTGGCGTTACTGAAGGTGCAATACCATTTGTTGCGGCGGATCCTATTCGGATGATCATTGCAAATGTTGCTGGTTCTTCAGTTGCCGGAGGATTAGCGGCGGCGACTGGCTGTAAATTTTATGGTGGTATTGGGTCACCCATTGGGACTTTTATTGGCTACATTGAACAACCAATTCCATTTATTACTTGGATTCTTTGCGTTGGAGCTGGTATTTTGGTCACTGCATTACTAATTGGCGTAATGCGCAAGGATGATGTCACTATGGCCGCCAAGTTAGTTGAAACTAAGAAATAGGGGTGCATGATGGAAACGGAAATTTTTTCAAAAAGTAATATTTTATTTGATCAAACTAGTCAAACTCAAGATGAGGCATTCAAAAAAATGGCACAATTTGTAGCGGATCGTGGCTATGTTACATCGGCACAGGCTTACTATCAAGGTTTAATTGCACGTGAAAAAGAAACAACTACCGGTTTTAAAAATGGCATTGCTATTCCACACAGTGATGATGACTCGGTAAAAGCAGCAGGATTATTCTTGATTAAATTTAGGCATCGAATTGAATGGCACGCTTTAGATCAACAACCCGTACAAGTTGCATTCACGCTGACCATTCCAAAGACTGGTTCAAAAAAGCATTTAAGACTATTGAGCTTAATTGCTAGAAAATTAATGGATGAGACCTTTACACAAGCAGTTTTAACAGAAACGGATTTAGATAAACTAACTCAGTTGATTGCTGCTATTAATTAAAAGCAATTCAGGGAAGGACATCAAGTTATATGACAGATCGAATAGTTCATGCAATTGCCCATACACATTGGGATTTTGAATGGTATTTTACGCGACATGAAGCTTTTATTCAGTTTTGCTACCATATGGATGAAGTGTTGCAAGCATTGGAACAAGGAAAAATCACTTACTATTTACTTGATGGACAGATGTCAATCCTTGATGACTACTTACAAGCTTTTCCAGAAAAACAAGTGCAAGTTAAGCGGTTTGTACGCGGGAAGCGCTTATTTATCGGGCCTTGGTACACGCAAACTGATGAATTAGTTATCGCAGGTGAATCCATCGTCCGTAATTTAAACTTAGGGCTTGACTTGGCAGACCGTTTGGGCGGCGCAATGATGGTAGGGTATTTGCCAGACTCATTTGGTCAGGGGAAGGACATGCCTAAAATTTATAATGGTTTAGCAATTACGGATGCACTGTTTTGGCGGGGTGTTCCTAGTGACGTTGTGAAACATACTGAATTTAACTGGCAAGCAGAAGATGGTTCGAAGGTTTTGGTAGAAAATATTAAAAATGGTTATTTTGCAGGTGTGCCATTGGTTGAAACGACGATGAATCAATCGCAAGCGCAGCATTATTTAAAACAAAATGTGTGTGCAGCAGCGACGAAAAACACAGCTTTGCCAGTGGGTGGGGATCAACGTTATGTGGATTTAAATCTAACAGCAAAAATTGCTCAAATTAATCGCCAAAATGTTAATCAACCAGTTAAAGTTGTTGAAAGTAATTATCCCGCATTATTTACTGCCATTAGACAAGAAGAACCAAAGTTGGAAACACTATCCGGTGAGTTCATTGATGCTAGCGTTTCAAAAATTCACCGTTCAATTTATTCATCACGTTACGATCAAAAATATTTAAATGATAAACTAGAGAGACGCTTACTTTACACAGTAGAACCCTTAATGATTTTTGCGGCAGCTTATGGGATTCCTTATCACCAAGCAATTTTAGATAAAATTTGGCGATTAATGGTACGTAATCATGCACATGATAGTGCTGGCGGCTGTAATAGCGATAAGACAAATCAAGATATTTTAAATCGATTGAATGAGGCAGACCAATTATCTTATTCTGTGATTGATTATTTAACACGCAAGTTGTCGATTTCACAGCCACAAGTGCAGCAGGATGATTTAATTTTTTATAATCCGCGGCCAGTAACAGTAAAAAAAATCATTCAAGTTCAGCTTTCTGTAAAACAAAAGGCTTTTTGTCTGTCTTCAAATGGTAAACAAATTAACTATGATTTAATAGCATCACAGCGAGTTTATGGTGGCACCATTCGCCGCAATCCGCGTGATAATGACCCAGAGCGTTATTACTATGTGCACACGGTTCGTTTGCCAGTTAATATTGCCCCAATGGCACAACAAAAAATTCATATTGATACTTGTCAGTACCCTAAGCAAATTGTTGCATCCACTAAAAAAGAAAAAATTGAAAATTTGTTTTATGAACTTAAGGTTGATCAAGGGAAATTAACACTAATTGATAAAAGAAATGAAAAGGTTTATACCAACATTTTAAGCTTTGAAGATGGCGGGGATGAGGGAGACACTTATGATTACTCGCCTGCTTATCAGGATGAAATCTACCAACTTGATTTTAAAAAAGCAACGGTTCAAGTTTTGTGTGGCAAATTTAGTCAAAGCTTAATTTTAAATGGTGTTTGGCGATTACCACAAAATTTAGCACAAAGAGCAAAAAAACAGTGTGATGGTCACTTGCCATATCAAATTAAATTGACGTTAGACAGACAGACGGCGCTTATTCAAATTAAAATGACGGTAGATAATCGCATTAAAGATCACCGCTTGCGTGCTATAATTAAAAGTGATGTTAAGGCTAAATTTATTTATGGTGATTCACAGTTTGGTACTTTTAAACGGGCAGTTACTGATCCGCACGCCAAAAATTGGCGTCAATTAGGTTATCATGAAGAACCGACGACAATTTTTCCAATGTTGCATTACATTAATGCGCATAATGGTGACACCAGTCTGACGATCATGACTAAAGGCATTAAAGAATACCAGGCCGTTGGGACAGAATTTGATCAACTTGCATTAACCTTATACCGTAGCGTTGGTTATTTAGGCCGACCAGATTTACGTCGGCGGCCAGGTATTGCTTCCGGCAATGAATTTAAGGCCATTCCAACGCCGGATAGTCAGCTACAAAAACAGTTAACATTTAAATTTGCCATTCATTTTGACAAAGTTTACCGACCACATCAATTGATGCAACTGTATCAAAGTTATGCTAGCCGTGTACCTTATTATCAAATTCAAAATTTAAATCGTTTTACAACAACTTTACAGTATTTTGTGTTGCATCCAACGCAATTAACACAACGTTGTCTGCCAATCGTTGATTTAAAAAATACAAAGTTAGTTTTTAGTAGCCTACAAACAACTGCTGATCAAGGTGGAATGGCATTACGCGTCTATAATCCGTCGTTAACAACTTCTTTAACTAATCAGGTCATTGAGTTAGATCAAGCAGCCCGAGTTTGTCAGTTGAATTTGCGGGGGCAGCCACTATCTGCTGTACAAGTTGTAAAAAAGATTGACTGTGGAAGCTTTACTCCTGGTGAAATTAAGACGTTTGGTATTTACTAGCATAGTGGGTGGGGGACAATAATTGACACAACAACTAAATGATATTTTTTTGCTGATTGAAGCGCACCGACTAGATTTTACTAATACAGAACAAGTGATTGCGGATTATTTATTATCAAAGCAAAAAATTGCAACTATTGAGCAACTTGCGCAACAAATTGCAGTGTCGCCTGCTTCAATTACTCGCTTTGCTAAAAAAATTGGTTTGGGTAATTTTAAAGAACTCATTTTCTTGTACAATCTTTCTCTAGGTGCAGATAAAGATGATGGCATTCAAGTATCATCTAGTGTAACTGCCAGTTATCATGCCTTAGCCACTAAAAGTGACAGTTTTTACCGCGAAGCAGCAGTTAATCGTTTTGTTGATGCGGTTTATGCCCATCGTGTTATTCAATTTTGGGGTCTAGGTTTTAATGCTTTTGTTGGTGAAGATTTTCAGTTTAAATTTACACGTTTAGGTAAATTTGTGGTTATTTTTAATGATCAGCATTCAATTAGTCTGGCTGCAGCTGCAGCTGTGACAGATGATTTAATCATTATTGCCAGTTTGAGTGGGACTGATGTGAGTTTAACCCGTGCGGCTAAAACTGCAAAACAAAATGGCGCGCACATTCTTTTGATTACAACAAATGAAGATTCGCCAATTATTAATCAAACAGAAGAAACGTTATTTGCAGCAGTGTTAGAAAGGCAAGAGCAATTGGGTAATATTTCACCGCAGATTCCAATGCTAATCCAATTGGATATGCTTTACACGCAATACATTAAACGGCACAAACAAACGGTCAAGAAATGGTTACAAGCCGAGTCAATTTTAAAAGAAAAACGTTAATTTAATAAATGACGCCATGAGCAGCCTAATCATTAAGCTGCTCATGGCGCTTTTTAGTCGTTATATTAGGACAGGTTAAAATCTTTTTCCAACGCTTCGGTCACAAATAATTCACCAATGCGGCGTTTAGGTACAAAGAAACCGGCATCAGCGTTTAAATTATAGACTAAAGCGCCATTTGGAAAGATACCACTGATTTGAATGCGGTCGCCTTGGTAAGCATTATAGGTTGCTGTTTCAAATAAACTTTCAATTTGAAAATCGGTGACAGCGATATAAATTTGGCCAGTGGCTAGCCCGGCTAAATGAAGTGGATGCGTTGTCATGAAATCCCTCCCATAAATTCAGCGTAGCAGGTTGGGCATAAAATGCAATGCTTTTTTATGCAAATTGAATTAAAATGGGGTTAAATGGTCAAAAAAGGAAGTTGACGTATGGCACACGAAATCACACAGAAACAACAAGCAGCGTTTAAAGCGGCTTTTTTACAACAACCGCAAGCAACGACGATTCAGCGTGCAGTGATGAATAATGGGATTAATGCGGTCAGTGAAGATCCTGACGTTAAGACAAAATTAACAAACACGTTTTCGCTATCATTGCCAACCGGTAAGGCAACGGATCAAAAACATAGCGGACGCTGTTGGTTATTTGCCACTTTAAATACGTTGCGGCATGAAGTTGCTACTAAATTGCAGCTGCCTGATTTTGAATTCTCGGAGAATTATTTATCATTTTGGGATCGATTTGAAAAAGCCAATGCATTTTATGAGTTTGTTTTGGCAACGGCTAAAAAACCAGCAGATAGCCGAGTGGTCACTTGGTTGTTTGATTCACCTAACGATGATGGTGGCCAATGGGACAACGCGGCGGCACTGATTAAAAAATATGGGTTAGTACCTAAATCAGTAATGCCAGAAACGCAGGCTAGTGCGAATACAACTGAATTTTCGCAAGTAATGGGGTTACGTCTGCGCAAAGATGGCATTAAGTTACGGCAATTGGTCGCGGCTAATGCCAGTCAGGAAGACTTGGCTCGAGCTAAAAAGCATATGCTTATGGTAATTTACCGGCTGTGTGCCACGGCCTTTGGGACCCCGGTTGAAAAATTTGATTTTACGTACCGAGATAAGCAACAGCAATTTCATCGTGAGTCAGGTTTGACGCCACAACAATTTGCTGTAAAGTATTTACCCCATTCATTGACAGATTATGTCACGGTAATCAATTCCCCAGACAAGCCGTTTAATCAGCTTTATACCATTCCATTAGAGACAAATGTCGTTGGTGGACAAGCTGTGACCATGCTAAATGTTGATTTGAAAACCATGAAAGCTCTCACTTTGGCGCAATTAAAAGCGGGTGAGCCAGTTTGGTTTGGCAATGATGTATTAGCGCAAATGGATCGAAAACAAGGCTTGCTAGCTAGTCGGTTGTATGATTACGACACGCTTTTTGGCGCTGATTTTCAATTGAGTAAAAAAGCGCGACTACAATATCGACAAGCAATTGTTTCCCACGCAATGACGCTGAGTGGGGTTGATCTGAAAGCTGAACAACCACAAAAATGGCGAGTTGAAAATAGTTGGGGTGAAAAAGTGGGTACCAAAGGCTATTTTGTCATGGCAGATGATTGGTTTGATGACTATGTTTACCAAGTTGTGATTAAACGTGACTTACTGCCACCTGCATTACGTACCGCTCTAAAAGCCACTCCTGTACAGTTGGCACCGTGGGATTCGATGGGGTAATGTTCTTTTCGGCGTTAATCTTTTATGAAAGAAGGACACGTGCTTGAAACAGCAATCCTTATTTACTAATGATCAACAAAATAGTCCCTTGGCAAATCGTGTGCGTCCAGAAACGCTGGCTGAATTTACGGGGCAGCAACATTTATTGGCACCAGGAAAGATTTTACGGGAAATTATTGACCAGGATCAGCTAACCTCAATGATTTTTTGGGGGCCACCCGGTGTGGGGAAGACCACGTTGGCTCACATCATCGCAAAACAAACACAGGCTCATTTTGTCACGTTTAGTGCGGTGACTAGTGGGATCAAAGATATCCGGAAGATTATGGAAGAGGCGGAGATGAACCGGGAAATTGGTCAGCGGACCATTGTCTTCGTTGATGAAATTCATCGGTTTAATAAAGCCCAGCAAGACGCCTTTTTACCCTATGTGGAACGCGGCAGCATTATTTTGATCGGCGCCACAACTGAGAATCCATCATTTGAAATTAATTCTGCGCTGTTATCTCGTTGCCGGGTTTTTGTGTTGAAACAATTAACGGTAACGGATATTGAAACGTTGCTGCACAAAGCAATACAGAATCCGCGCGCTTTTCCGCATTTAAAAGTCAACATTGCTGAAGCTGCCATTCAAATCTTGGCCCGGTTTGCAAATGGTGATGCGCGCGTCGCGTTAAACACCTTGGAAATGGCCGTTTTAAACGCAGAGTCGCAACAGCACGAAGTGACGATTACACCAGAAGCACTCAATCAATTAATCAATACAAAATCACTGCGGTATGATAAAAATGGTGAAGAACACTATAATATTATTTCGGCGTTGCACAAATCGATGCGCAATAGCGATGTCAATGCGGCAATCTATTGGCTGACGCGGATGCTAAAAGGCGGTGAGGATCCACTATACATTGCCCGGCGGCTAGTTCGTTTTGCTAGTGAAGATGTAGGGTTAGCAGACACACACGCATTATCATTAGCAGTTGACGTTTTTCAAGCTTGCCAGTTTATCGGGATGCCAGAATGCAATGTGCATTTAACTGAAGCCGTGATTTATTTGGCTTTGGCGCCGAAATCCAATGCAGTCGATCAAGCAGCCCAAAAAGCGCAAGCAGATGTTAAAAAAACTGGTAACGAGCCGGTACCACTTCAGATTCGTAATGCGCCGACTAAATTGATGAAAGATTTAGGTTATGGTGCTGATTATCAATTTGCTCATAATACTAAAGATAAACTGACCACGATGAAGACGATGCCACCGGATTTAGCTGGCCATGAATATTATTTGCCGACCGAACAGGGAAATGAAAAGCGATTCAAACAACGTTTGGCCTTTTTGAAAGCTTGGCACGCAAAGCATGATAATCATTAACTAAAAAAAAGCAGTAACCATTTTTGGTTATGAAGTGAACCCTTAAAATTGGACAACTTTATTAAGCTGCTTTCTGGGCGGTAAG
>NZ_AYYI01000102.1 GCF_001436505.1 Loigolactobacillus rennini DSM 20253
GACACACTGGCTATGCTTTGCGCAGAACCGCGCCTGTTGCGGCGGCCGATTATTGTGGATGCGCACAAAGTACAAATTGGTTTTAATGATGACGAAATCCGGCAATTCGTCCCCCGCCACATCCGCCGGTTAGAATTTATGCGGACATTGGCAAATGCAGCTGAATTTTAATAACCTTTAACTAATTAAATGTCTAGTAATAACGAAATAAGGACAACTCACTAATGTGAATTGTCCCTATTTTTATGTATTATTCAACAACTCATAATACATAACCAGTAGTCTGCTGATTTACTCCAAATAAACATGAATAAATTGGTAGTGTTCACTGTTAACGATGGCACCGTAGTTAGCCAGTTTACTTGCTCTGGTCGCGATGAATTTGATAATAATCTGGCAATCCAGCTTGTCCGCTGTAAGTAGTCACATCATAATAAAGCCACTTATCTGCCTGGTACGTTACCTGGCTAGTATGCATTATGCATTGACGGAAAACCAGTAATGGGCACCTGCTAAATCACTATCAGTTTAAATTCACGCACCCATATAGAGTGCGACCCTTTACCCCAGAAATTAACCGCTCCACGGTTTTATTTCAATTCACGCACCCATATAGAGTGCGACACCCGCTGGTGTTTTTTTATTTCGGATAAAATTTCCATTTCAATTCACGCACCCATATAGAGTGCGACCAAAGTCAATCAGTAAGAAAAAGCTACTTGATGATTTCAATTCACGCACCCATATAGAGTGCGACGGCTGTTTTTGCAAAAGCAATTAATCAGGATCCATTTCAATTCACGCACCCATATAGAGTGCGACTTACCACCAATATGCCCAGAGCACAGAGTTTTGATTTCAATTCACGCACCCATATAGAGTGCGACGTGGCTATGATGGCAAACAGTCGTTAGGTGCCATATTTCAATTCACGCACCCATATAGAGTGCGACACCAGTGCCAATCATCTGCTTTACTAAGTAATCATTTCAATTCACGCACCCATATAGAGTGCGACATGACACTTGACAGCTCCGGTAAC
>NZ_AYYI01000021.1 GCF_001436505.1 Loigolactobacillus rennini DSM 20253
CCTAGTACTTTTGGAATGGAAATACTTTCCAACACCAAAAATTCTAGACCCTAATTTATTTTCTAGTTGTTGTGTTGTCATATAACCATCAGTCAAACCAAATAAAACAATAATTTGTTGTGCACGTTGTTTCGGATCAGGAAAATAATCAAATTTTTTATGCTTCAATAGGCTTCTTTTAATTAAACTTTTTTCTTGTCCATTTGCTTGAATCCATACCCCCTTATTGCGTTTAGAAATTAATACATTCTGCCGTGCATTAATCCATGGCTTGATGTCACTTAAATCATATTTTATGGTTCGAACACTCACTTTAAAGTGTTGTGCTAATTGACTTGTGGTTAAGGGCCGATCATTGTCAAGCAGATGATTAACAATTTTTATTTGTCGTTTAGACAATTGCACTTTAAAACATTCCCTTTCAATCTGCTTTTAGTGAATTCGCTTACAGTCTTATTATATTAAGGCTTTATAGCAAAACCAATACACATTAATTGCACTTTAAAAAGTGCAATTAGCTGTTAATTATAATGGTTAAACAACTAGCACCAGTGAAATTTAACTTGTTATTTAGACAACCAAAATATTTGGGTGTATGCTATTTCTAAATAAGAAACGAACGGGTGAATAACTATGAAAAATCCTTCAACTAATCAACCGCTATATGGCGTAGTTTTATTAAAAGCAAAAACAATTATGGATTTTATTTCTCAAGCGCAATTTCCACCTACTTTAAGAGAAATCAGTGCGCATGTCAGTATTTCAAAACCTACGATATTAAAAATATTAAATACATTGGAATTTTGTGGTTTCGTTCGCCGTGAAGGAACAGAAAAACAATATTATCTGGGAACTATTTTTTTAGAATATGCGGATAAAGTATCCAAAACTTTCAGTATCAAAAAGTTAGCCCATCCTTATTTGGCGGAACTTCGTGATAGTACGCACGAGACGGTGAATTTAGGTGTCGTTGAACAAAACGCGATGACGTTACTTGAAAAATTAGAGAGTCCTAATAGCGTCAAATTAGTTTCACGCATTGGCGGAAAAATGCACATGTACTCCTCTGCAATGGGAAAAACAATCTTAGCTAATTATTCAGAAAAAAAATTAGCGGATTATTTAGATAATGTGTCACTACAAGCTTTAACCCCAAATACAATTACTAGTAAGCAAGACTTATACCGTAATCTCGAACAAGTAAAAAAGCAGGGCTACGCCGTCGAAAACGCTGAAAATCAACTAGACATCATTTGCGTTGGTTTTCCGTTAATTAAAAGCGATCGTGTTTATGGTGCTTTTAGTGTTAGCGCACCTAATTATCGTGTTGATCAAGCTAAATTACAAAATTTCATTACTAGTGGCCAAACCATCCAAGAAAAAATTCTTCAATTACTTTAATTAATTTTAAAAAAGCGGTTGCATTTTGATGGCAAGCGGGTATACTTATCTTATGAAAAAGAAATGTCATTTCTAAATAAGAAATAAAGGAGCTTTTAATATGACGCAATCCCCTGAAGAAATTAAAGCAAACGAAGAAGCACTAGATACTTTTAAAATGAACTTTTTCGATTTAACAGATAAAGTTGCCGTAATCACCGGTGGTAATACTGGTTTAGGACAAGGTTATGCAGTTGCTCTTGCCGAAGCTGGTGCAGATATTTTCATTCCAACATTCGGTAAAAATGAATGGGACGAAACCCGCCACCTAATTGAAAAGCGTGGTCGTAAAGTAGAATTCGATGACGTTGATCTCACTAAACCTGGCGTGCCAGAACAAGTAATCGATAAAGCAGTTAAAACTTTTGGCCATATTGATATTTTAATTAATAACGCTGGCATGATTAAGCGTAATCCCTTACTAGAGTCTAAAGATTCAGATTGGGACGCAGTTATTAATATTAATTTAAATGCGGTTTACCATATGTCAATGGCAGCCGCAAAGGTTTTCGCTAAACAAAAATCTGGTAAGATCATCAATATTGGTTCCATGCTTTCCTTCCAAGGCGGTAAATTTATTCCTTCCTACACTGCCTCGAAACACGGTGTTGCAGGTTTAACTAAATCCTTTGCTAGCGAATTAGGTGCTTATAATATTCAAGTTAATGCAATTGCACCTGGTTATATTAAAACTGCTAACACTGCTCCAATTCGAGCTGATAAAGCACGTAATAAAGAGATCCTTGATCGGATCCCAGCTGGCCATTGGGCAGAGCCCCATGAACTCATGGGAGTCGCTGTTTTCTTGGCTAGTCGAGCTTCTGACTATGTCAACGGCCATGTTTTAGCTGTTGACGGTGGCTATTTAGTTCGCTAATTCAACGAAGTCTAACAATCAATGGTAGACAAAGTAATGAAATAAAATCATTATTTTGCCTTATTATTTTGCACCATTTGTAAGCGTTAACGATTTTGATTTTTAGGATTGAAATCATTCTTAAAGGAGGGCTACTATGAGTGTCATAAATTATATATTGTCCCTAGGTGCCAGCGTCATGATGCCCATCATCTTTTTAATTTTTGGAATTATTTTAGGTATGGGAATCGGCAAGTCTCTAAAATCTGGACTATCTGTTGGCGTCGGTTTTGTCGGTTTAAGCGTCATTACTCAATTATTAACTGATAATATCGGGCCAGCGGTTAATGCAATGGTAAAAATTTATAAATTACATTTACACACACTAGATATTGGTTGGCCGGCAGCTTCCACCGTCGCTTTTGGAACCCAAGTAGGAGCGATCATTATTCCGTTAGGACTGATCGTGAACGTTATCATGTTGTTGACTAGAACCACCAAGACACTAAACATTGATTTATGGAACTATTGGCACTTTGCTTTCATTGGTTCTATTGTCTCTATTGCTACTAAAAGTTTTGGTTGGGGTGCATTTGCTGCAATTGTAACTTACATTGTGACGTTAATTGGTGCCGATCGTTCACAAAAAGCAGTTGAAAAATTCTATGGTAAAGATTTAACTGGTATTTCATTACCCCAAGCATTTTGTGTGACTTATATTCCCTTTGCAATTGCAATCAATTGGATAATCGAACATATTCCCGGGTTAAATAAAATTGATCTTGATGCTGATAAAATGAAAAAGCGCTTTGGCATTTTAGGAGATCCAATATTTCTGGGAGTTATTATCGGTATGATCATCGGATTCCTTGCTCACTATACAGTTGCTAAAACATTACAGTTAAGCATTATTTTAGCAGCAGTAATGGTTTTGATCCCACGTATTACGGCATTATTTATCGAGGGACTAAAACCAATTTCAGAGCGATCACAGAAACTCATTGCAAAACATTTGCCTGGCCGCTCCTTTAATATTGGCATGAGCCCAGCATTAGTAATAGGTCATCCGGTAACATTAGTCTGTTCGCTACTCTTGATTCCAACCATCCTATTCTTATCTGTAATTATTCCAGGCAATAAATTTCTACCATTAGCTTCATTGTCCGGACTAATCTATATCTTTCCTTTAGTACTACCTTATACAAAAGGCAACGTTGTTCGGACCTTTCTAGTCGGTCTAATTTCAATGATTGTTGGTGTTTTAAGTGCAACTGCTTTGGCTGGCATTTTTACAACAGCCGTAAAGCTTGTCCAAGCTTCATTAATCCCAGCAGCTACTACAAGTGTTGCTAGTGTTGATTTTGCTGCTAGTCCGTTAGCTTGGCTAGTCTATGAATTAACAACGAATTTGAATCTAATCGGGCCTAGCATTATCGGCGTTATGGTTATTGCATTAATGATTTTTAATCGGCGGCAGATTATCAAAGAAGAAAAGCTTGCCAAAGCAGCTGAATTAGCTCAAATACAGACTAAAGAAATACCACATGACTCCTTTCCAACCAATGTCTAATTAAATAGTAATAATTTACTTAGCTATAAAACCCAGAATAAAATCAAATTTTATTCTGGGTTTTACGATGATATTATTAAGTTGCAACATTAAAAATTGCTTGCCGAGGCAAATTGTCCAAATCTTTTAATTGACGTAGATAAATGTGATAATAACGGCTAGGAGTTTCAACGATAATTATTTTAATTTCTTCAAAATTACCGAGTGTGGCCAAATATTTCTTGAGCCCACCATAGCTAAAACTGCGCATTTTCATCCCTTCCTTAATAATTTTGCCAAATCATAGTGTTTTAGTCCCTTAAAAGTGTGTAAATCAAAGTAACCAATAAAGCTTCCTTGAAATAATAAACAAATTAAAGTTCCAATATTAACTGCGAAAATTTTCCCGCTTAAACAATACGTCACTACCATAATCAACATTGGCGGAATATAATGTGCCATTTGAGCGATTGTTGCATTCCCTTTAAAATAGCGATAACGTAAAATCTGCATAAAATCATCATTTGGATGCAAAACAATGTTAGCACGTTGATAAATTGAAGTCGCCAAAGCAACACATAAAATACCTCCAATATCAATTATGATTCTAAATATTAATGCAAGATTGTTAATGCCTAAATAAATAATCAACTGCGTAAATAATTGAATTAAATAACTAAACGGTGTAATGAATAACAGATTCCCTGCAAATCGAATCCAATCTAAACGATGAATCATGACAGCATTAGCTAACGCCACTAACACACCACAAAGAAATAAGGTTAAGCGCAAACTTAATGGCCAGAGATGATATAAGTTAACGGCTGAGGCTGTCCAAACTGCACTGCCAAGATTAGTTGCAATAGTTAGCGCGTGGCCGGTTGCATTAATAAGCAATGACAACCCCAAATAACACCAACGCTTTGTATAATCTTGTTTAAGAGTCGCACTAATATTTCCTTCACCACTCATTTAAATCAAAAGGAGCTATAACAAAAATACTACCTTTGTCACGGCTCCTTTTTGATCATTGTCCTGTAACTAATGACTGCCCCATCATGTAATCTGGGTTTGGTGCTAAATTAAAGCGGGTTGCTAAATTAGCCAAATCAGTATCTGTAATTTCGTGTAAGAAATGTCCGCCTTGAGCTTGAATAGTTGTATAAATTAACGCTGCTTTTTCAACTGTTTCGATCAATCCAAAGGTCTCATCCATTGAATCACCTGCAGCAAATACACCATGTTGCGGCCAAAGGACTAATCTGAATGTTTTCATTTTATTAGCTGTGGCCTCACCAATAGTTGTCGTGCCCGGTGTCATGTAGGGTAGGATTCCCAATCCTTCAGGAAAAACAACAATCGATTCAGCCTGCATTTTCCAAAGCAGACGGCTAAATACTTTTTCGTTCAATGGAACTGTAAAACTCATCGCAACCAAATTAGTTGGGTGACAATGCATGACTACCCGTTGATCTGAATCAACACGCAAACGCTTGATGTGCGTCATCAAATGTGCTGGAAATTCACTAGTTGGCTGCGCACCATCATTATACCCCCAATGAATATCAACGCTATGACCATCTTTAGCAATTTGAACTAAACCCACATCCCCTTCTGGATTGTCGTAAACATTTTTAAAGTAACGGCCAGTCCCGGTTACTAAAAAATATTGTCCGGCCAATTCAGTAGCATCAAAATCAATTGGAACATTGCGTAAAATCGCTGTTGTATCAGTGTATTGATTTACTTCATCCGGTTTTAGCCGGTAACTAACATTACCACCATTGCGCTCATCCCAACCATGTTGATATAGACCGCGCGTAATTTTACGCATTTCAGTGACATATGGCGAATTAATAAACTTTTCTTGAGCCAAATTTAATCTGCTCCTTTATAAAAAATAACTAGTCACGTTTAAACTGAACATCTTTTTCATATTGACGAATTTGATTTAACCAGTCCATCCCAACTGGCACACCATTATCTTGACAGAACTTATCCCAAACCGCAGTAAATGGATAAGATTTGAGTTCTTCAGTTTCAACTAAGCGCTGCGTAAAATCATATTTTGCTTCTGCTTGTTTCAAATCTTCAATCGGCGCTAACATTCCTTGTAATAAAGCCTTTTGTGTTGCGCGCGCACCAATAACCCATGCTGCAACACGATTAATGGTCGCATCAAAGAAATCCAACCCAATGTTTGTCTTTGCCAATTCATTGTCACGCACCAAAGAACGTGTAATTCGTGTCAATGCATCATCAAAAATAACGACGTGATCAGAATCCCAACGTACTGGCCGGGAAACGTGCAGCATTAAACCTTTACCAAACGGTAAAAATGCTGAAAACTTATCAGAGACATCTTCAGTTGGATGCCAGTGTCCAGCATCAATAGTCCATAATTTATTCCGCGAAATGGCATAATTGTTATAGAACAAATGAGATCCAACTGTGTAAGATTCAATTCCTGTACCAAATAATTTGCCTTCAAAAGCTTCAATGGTATTCTTTTCTGGATATGGTTTTTTAATGATCTCATCTAGAGATTTAATCAAACGCAACCTTGGCGTTGCTTTATCAATTGGGTTATCTTTATACCCATCTGGAATCCAGAAATTATTAACGGATTGCTGACCTAACGCTTCGCCAAAATAATTGGCAATCGCGCGGCTACGTTTACCATGTTCGATCCAAAAATCACGAATATCCTTTTCTGGACTTGCTAAAGTAAAGTTTTCTTTTACTTTTGGATGTGAGAAAAATGTACCATTCATATCAAGACCAATTTTTTCTTGTTTTGCCCAATCAACCCAATATTTAAAGTCTTCTGGTTCTAATTCATCTAAATCTTTTTTCTTATCTGTTACTGCATAAATCGCATGTAGCTGGACTTTATGATTCCCTGGAATTAATGAAAGTGCCTCATGCAAATCACTAGTCAATTCATCAGGTGTCCGGGCAATACCAGGATAATTACCACTAACGCCAATTCCGCCAGTCAGCTCTTGACCAGGGAATAAAAAGCCATGGATATCATCGCCCTGCCAGCAGTGTAAAGAGAGCTTGACCTTTTTAAGTGCTGCCATGACAGCATCAGTATCAACACCTAATTCTGCATAACGTTGTTTAGCAATTTTATAAGCTTCGTCGACTGATTGTTTTTGGACCATTATAACCTCTCCTTTTACTTCAAATGGAAAACTTCTTTGAGATCAGTTGTTACCGGACTATTGTCTACATTAGTATCCATTAAAGGTGCCATATACTTCCACCAGCGTTGACAGACATCTGTGTTTGCAATTTCATTATATTTAGTAACATTAGGAACTTCGAGATAGGCAAATAACTGGCCATTTGCTTCATTTAAGAAAATCGAATAATTTGCTGCACCATGGGCTTTTAATTCTTCTTTCATCTCTGGCCATAACTTTGCGTGACGTTTTTGATATTCAAAATAGGCATCTGGATGTAAATACATCACTTGTCCAATACGTACCACTAAAATCATCTCCTTAGTTTTCACAAAAGAAACGACATCCCAATCACAAAATCTTATTAATCATCCCCCTCACTACTTTCAGCTAGATAAGCTTGATATGCTTTAAGAGTTTTAGCGTAATGATTAGACTCAGGTTGATAAATTTTTAAATTAAATGATTTTGCAATTAACTGTCTGCCTGCTTCAATATTTGGCAATTGATTGGTTGTAATCATTTGAACCAGAATATTACCGATAGCTGTTGCTTCACTAGGTCCTGCTATTACTTGAACACCACTCAATGTACTTGTTAGTTGATTCATCAACGCAACATTACTACCACCACCAACAATATTTAATGTTTCAATAGGGTGCCCAAGAATCTGTGCTAATTTCTGTAATTCATTCGCATAAAATAAAGATAAATTGCTATAAATCGCCATCATAACCTCGCCTGGCGTCTGTGGAATTTTCTGCTGGTGTTCCCGGCAATAATCTTGTAATGCTTGTAACATGTTTTTAGGATTAATAAAGCGGTCATCATTAACATCAATAAACTGTTGAAACGGTGCTTCCTTTACAGCCAAATCAGCTAATTGCGCAAAACTATACTTATCGTGATATTCATGCTTAATGCATTGAGCCATCCATAATCCCATAATATTTTTCAAAAAACGATAAGTCCCATATGCACCCCATTCATTAGTGTAATTTTCTTTAAATGCTGCCAAGCCATTTTCGGGTGTATTTAGTTCTGCACCAAGTAAAGACCAAGTACCGGAACTTAAGAATGCCCAATTTTCACCCTTACCTGGTGTTCCGAGTACTGCTGATGCAGTATCATGAGTAGCGACAGTAATAACTTCAGTTTCGGGAATGTCATATTTTAAATGCCATTTATGACTGATATTTCCCAGTACAGTCCCGGATTCAACCAACCGCGGAAATTGATTTTGATAGACATTAACTTTATGCAACAAATCTTTATCAAATAAACCTTCACGTAGATTTAACATCTGTGTAGTCGAAGCGTTCGTTACCTCTGTAACAGCGTTTCCAGTTAAAACATAACCCAAATAATCTGGCATCATCATAATTCGATCTGTTTGAGCTAACTTCTCACGATCTTCGGTAAACAATTGATACAGTGTATTAAAGTTTTGAAATTGAATCCCAGTTTTTTCATAAATATACTCACGGGGTAACTCACTTGTTAAGACTTTGACGGCATTTTCTGTTCGCTTATCACGATAACTAACTGGGTCGCATAATTTCTGTCCATTATTACCCACTAAAACATAATCAACCGCCCAAGTATCAATGCCCAAGCGAACATCGCGAATGTGCATTCGCTTAATTTTTTCTAATCCTACCAAAATTTCTTTAACTAAATGATCGACATCCCAGCGATCATGACCATCTTCTGCCCTAAAACCATTTTTAAATCGATGGACTTCTTTTAATTTAAAATGCTGGTTTTCAATATTGGCCAACATCAAACGCCCACTAGATGCACCAATATCTACTGCAACATATGCTCTCATTCTGCTCATTCCTTAGCTTTCACTCATCATTTTCTATTTCTGAAAATTTATCATTATTAATCCTAACTATTTTTTCTGATTTTGGCGGCACGTAGCTGTTCTAAGGCATTATCATGGATATGATATTTTGGTATCATTCGAACAATAACAATTGAGAAAATGCCGTAGATGATGACACAGCCAAACAATACCCAGAGAAATAGTGCTGGTGAAATTGCCATTAACGTCGGTGTAATCAAAGCAAATGCAGCCGTTAGCGCACGAACAATTCCTAACGAAAACCCTGTCATGCTTGCTCGTGCATTAACAGGATAAAAAGATTGTGTCCAAACTTTATAAATTGGCTCACCAATCCAAATGTAACCAAACATGTAAACTACATAGCAAACAGAGAAAATAAACCAATAAGCAGCGCTTAAGCCAGCAATAAACATTGCAACAATTGCCATTGCTAAACCAGTAAACATGATATGGTAACGATATTTAGTGTCCGCCATTCGCATAAAGATTAAAGTCGCAACAAAGCCTAAAATATTTCCGATCATCGCAACAATAGTCGCTGTAGCAGCGGCTTGTTTATCAACAATCACTAAGAAATAGTTTAAAAACATGCCAAAGGAGTTAGCGGGTAAATTCCAAAATAGATAAAAAAGTGTCAGTAAAACAAGGGGTACAACAACGGCTTTTTGTTTTAGCAACTCACCCAACTTAGGCTTAGCTTCAGCAATTTCTTCCGTGCCTTCAGCTGTTTGAACCTCATCAGCTAAACCATTTTCAATTTTCTTAAACGATTTAGAGAAAATCCGAATTCCCCAATTAATAAATGCTAATGCAGCAATAATGCCAAATAAATATTTCACTGGCACGATATTAGGCATACTAGCAGTTAAAAAACCAATGAACTGAGATAAAATAATTCCTGCAGTCCAATATAATTGCGTCGATGCAATAGCTTTACCATAATTTTCCTTATCCATCCGTTCGGAAATAACTGCTAGAGATGTTGGTAAATCAGCACCAGATCCCCAACCTGCTAATGCTAAGCCAATAAAAAGAAGTGCAATATTTTCAGTGAACGCAATAAGTGCAGTGCCAACCGCAACTACCAAAATATCAAGGTTAAAGACAGTCACTCGACCAAATTTATCAGACAAAGCACCACCAGAAATGGCCCCAATTGCCACTGCTAGCGTTAAAGCAGTATTAATAGAACCAGAAATTAATGGCGAAAAAGCAAAATATTTAGTCCAAAGCGGTAGAGCAACCCCACAACTAACTAATATTGATGCGTCTAAGTATGAAGCTATTCCGGCAACTATGACTAATAAAACCTGCCCTCTAGTCATTTTAGGTGCAACTTTATTATTCATATTCTTCCTCCTACTTCTAAAATTATGCTCTAATGACTGCTAACTCACTGCTTAAAAACTATATTCAATAACCAATTTCTCAGTTAAATGACCATATAATTCTTTTAGCTGTCATCAATTGAATTAATGATTTATACTGCCCCAAATACGTTGCTTCAATTTTTTAATTAGAGCATTCTTTATCTATACAACAATACTTGCCAATAACTCTTTAACTTATCCCTCCCTAATTTGAATGGAAATCGAAAGCCCTAATTGAACAATGTAAATGCACTTGTAATTCATAACAATTTTGCTTAAACTTTAAGTGCTTCAACCTAGCTACCCTGTCTCTTACGCAAATCACTTATGGGCTTACTAGGTTGAACTTTTTTTACTAATTATCTAAGTACATCTACTTGTTCTATTAATAAGTACTTCCGTAATATTATTTAATTCCTCCTTATAAATGTTAGCGTTTACCTTTACTGCCATAAAACCATATTAGCCGCTTTCATAAACGGTTCGCAATAACATAAAAAGCGGGAAAAACTAACACATTTACAGGAGGTACTTTGTTATGAAGCAAGCAGTTGTTGATTTTCTTAGAAAGCCTACGTTGATTGAGCAACAGCAAAAAAACAGTGATATTTTTCACGATGACATTCCGATTTCTGCTATTAATCCAAATTTATCTACAGATCGGCATATACCAGTACTCAATAACTACTTTTTTCGCAATAAGGATATTTACATTAGCAAGCACAATCGTTATGCACCTTATCCAACCCATACACACCTATTTTTAGAAATGAACTACGTTTTATTCGGTCATGCAGATGAAATCGTTAATGGTAAACAAATACACCTGCAAGCAGGTGATTTATTATTACTCGATGTTGGTAGCAAACATTCAATTGGTTATTTAGGGGAAAATGATATTTTGATCAACTTACTTTTCCGCGACAAAAATATTAGTATTAATCTACTCAATGATCTTCGTCGTAGTAAAAGTGTTCTCTACGAATTTCTAATTAATCGTGTGACTAATAAAGACCACCAGTCAGAAGATAATTACCTTATTTTCCATAAACAAAAAAATAATGAAGTTCAAGTAACACTGGAAGCAATGATTGAAGAGTATTTTTCTCACCGTGAATTTTCAAATTCTATCATTAAAAATTATTTATCCATTTTACTCATACAACTAGTCCGCAATTATACGATTAAAGCTAAGCAAGCCTCGGCAACACAAAATTTAATGATTAAAATTTTGCGCGATGTCACACAAAATTATCGCGATATCACGTTAAGCAAAGTAGCAAGAAAATATAATTACAATAAAAACTACTTAAGTAATATTTTTAAAAAAGAAGTTGGAAAAACCTTTAGTGAGATTGTAACCCAGGAAAGATTGATTCAAGCCCATACATTAATCAATTCAACAACCATCCCGATCGCCGATATTATCGATCAGGTCGGCATTTCAAACAAAAATTTCTTTTATCGTAAATATAAAAACCAGTATCAAATCATGCCTGGAAAAGAACGACAACAAGCACTTAGGTAAGTAATACTGTAAATATGTTATTTTATAAAAAAACAATCAAATCATTTTTCATGAAGCCTTATGAAGCACAATGCTTGTGTAAATTGAAACATTACCAAATTTTCACCACCTTTACCGTTTAAGTGTTTAAAACATTGCATTCAAGCACTCTATGTGAAATAATCATCAATGAAAGCGTTTGAAATCAATTCTAAAGGAGTGGTGATTTATGTCCATTAAAGCAGCTGTTGTAGCGCAAAAAGGCGCCGCTTTTGAAATTAAAGATGATGTTGAACTAGCCCCCATGCAAGCTGATGATCTCCAGGTTCACATGGTAGCCAGTGGGGTTTGTCATTCGGATGAAGCCTTGCGCAAAGGTGATGCCACCATTGATTACCCAATCATTCTCGGTCATGAAGGAGCCGGTATTGTCGAAAAAGTTGGGTCCCACGTCCAGAATTTTAAACCCGGTGATCACGTCATTCTGTCCTTTTATGCTTGTGGCAATTGCCCTAACTGTCTCCAAGGCAAACCCACGCAATGTCTACATTACGCCGCCAATAACTTATCAGGCGTGCGGCCTGATGGCACGGCTCACTTTACCGAAAACGGGCAAAAAGTAGCCGATATGTTTGATCAGTCCGCGTTTACCACCACCACAGTGGTGCGGGAACGTAATGCAGTTAAAGTCCCGAAAGACTTGGACTTGCGTAAATTAGGTCCGTTAGGCTGCGGCTATGTCACGGGTAGCGGAACTGTACTCAACACGTTAAAACCCCGCCCAGGGGACACTATCGCGGTCTTTGGTACTGGTGCCGTCGGCTTGGCTGCGATGATGGCCGGTCGGATTGCCGGCTGCACCCGGGTAATCGCTGTCGATATCGTACCTGACCGCTTAAAATTAGCACAAGAATTAGGGGCGACTGACATTATCAACAGTAAAAATCAAGATCCAGTGGCCGCGATTCAAGCCTTAACCAACGGTCAAGGCGTTGATTACGCAGTCGATACCACTGGTGTCACTGCAGTCATGGAAAATTCGATCAAGGCATTAGCCCAAGGTGGAGTTTCAGCTTGCATCGCCGTTACACCACACCACATTGATGTCGATACTTGGAATGATCTGTGTGTTGGTGACAAAGCTGTCATCGGTGTCAACATGGGTGATTCCATTCCACAAATTGATATTCCACGTCTGATTGAATTCTACCGGCAAGGTCAATTTGACTTCGATAAAACAGAAAAATTCTATGATTTTGCGCAAATCAATCAAGCTAACGCTGATTCCTTAAGTGGCAAAACCATCAAACCTGTTCTAATCATTGATCCGGACTATCAACCTGGCGTTTAATTTAATCCATTCCCTACAAAAGGCTTGACTAACACTCATCATTCAACGATAAAGAATGAACTGAGCGCTAGCCAAGCCTTTTAATTGTCCAATTTTATTGACTAGCTTTCTTTAAAAAGCGTATGATGTAGTAAACGCTTACAATTTCTTAATAAAATATTTTATTAAGAAATTGTAAGCAAAAAATAAAAAGGAGCTAGTCAAATGGAAAATGTCAGCCAAAATTGGACCAGAAAAAACTACATTAAACTCTGGCTAAATGTTTCAATGTGTGTGCCAACCTTTTTAGTTGTAGAAACATTAGCTGCCCATAAATGGAGCTTGTTAACAATACTAGGAATCGTTTGTATGGGCTCTCTTATTATGGGTATCTTGTGTGGTGTTATGGGCGTTTTAGGTTATCTATCACAACAAAATTTTGTCACTTTAATTGAGGCTGTCTTTGGAAAAAAGCAAAGTAAAAATTTTCTATCTTTTAAGGGGATTAGATTGTGCAGGATGGTACGGAATTAATATTGCTGCTGCAACCCAATTAATCATTAATCTTGTTACTTTAATAACCGGCACGAAAGTTAATACCATATTTTATCTCATTATTTTTATAACACTACTAATTATCAACGCCATCATCGCACAGAGTGCTACTAAATTAGACAAATTATTAACTTTAACGTTGCTTATAATGGCGATTGGCATCTTTTTTGTGCTACTTAATATGGGCAGTACTGGGATAAACGCAGCTAGTGCACTAACAAATAGCCACAGTCTAAACTTTCGTGACATTATTGGTAACATTTGTGTTGTTGCTGCTTATTGGAATGGATTTGCATTAAATATGTTTGATTTTGGCCGCAACGCTAAAGATCGTAAAACGGCTTTTTGGGGAAATTGTAGTGGTATCGTGATTGGTATGTTAGCAATGGCGGTGATTGCTGCAATTTTTTCTGTTCAAGCCTATTTAACCACTGGTAATTACAATTGGAATTTAAGCCGCTCCTTACTTTACCTATCAACTAATTTACCTGCACACTTATTAGTCGTCACAGTATTTTTAATGTTTATGATCGCAACCAATGCAGTTGCAAATTATTATCCGGCAATCCAGTGTATTAAAGCAATTCGCCACAATAATCACATAAAGGTTAATGCAGGTATCTTCCTAGTTATCAGTAGTGCTATTACACCATTTTTCATCAGTTCCACAACTAGTGAGATTGCCTACTATTGGATCAACTTATGCGGTACCGTTTTAGCACCATTGCTTGCAATTTTAATCTGCTACCTCATTCTTAAAAATAGTGGCCTAATTACTGTATATCAATATCGCTGGATTTATTTAATTTGGACCAGTTTATATATTGGTGTTGAGCTTTTTACACTTACAATCTTAAGTTATTTATGGTTAGTTTCAATTATTGGTATTTTTGTAACCGTTTACTTTATCTACCAAATAAATAAGAATAAGTTAAGCCTTGATAAGTTAGCAAGTTAGGCGCTCACTTTCATTATCCCGTTTACAAGACATTTACTCATAAAAAAACCGCTGATTCTATCAAATAGAATCAACGGTTTTATAGTTTATATGAATAAAGGAGGGGGTTATCAGATTTACAAGTTAGGATCCATCTTGAACGTCAGTTTAGACAGTTCGGCACCTTGCGTAGTTAGATCAGCTAGCAAGTCACGGGTCGCTTTGTTATAGTGAGTCGCGATCTCATGGTTTTGTTGCGTGAGATAATCCGTTAATGCGGCGCCTTCTAACTGGCGCGCTTTTTTATCAACTTCAATAATTTTAGTCCGTGCCCATTGTGACAATTCTTTTTGGTAATCCAAGTCTTGCTGAATGAATTCAGCGTAATGAGACTCAACAACCATTGCCAAAGCTTCATATAGCCAGTAAGCGCTGTCTAAGGACATCTTCTTTGGCAATTCACGGTAACTTGCATCCGTGTCATTTGCGTTAGTGAAGAATGGAACGTGTGGGCAAAAGCTTGGGACGCCAAAACCTAACCACTGAACACCAGCAGCACCATTTTCCCGACTATTCCGCATTTGCAAAATGTGCGAATTAGCTGTTCTGGATAAGGAAATTGCCCGGTAACGCTTCTTGTCATGTTCACTTCCTGAACCTAATGGATCGTACTTAGTTTCATTGTAGTGAGACTTCAAAACGTATTGAATGTCTTCGACAGACAATTTGCGGTTGGCTTTACGGATAAATGGTAAGTCTGGTGATTCAGGATCCTGTTCGATTTCTGGATTCAGGTAGCGTTGCGCAAACCAAACCCGTGGTGTGTTGTAATGGTGATCTTTTTCAGTATCCGTGCCAAAAATGTGGCGGAAGTTCCATTGATCATCATCAGGATTTAAATCATTGTCTGCGACAAATTCTTGAATGCCATCGGCCCACATATAATTATCTGGATCGTTGAAATCTATCTTTTCGATGGCAATTTGGTTTGCTGCAACGGCGTAGCAGTCATCTGGAATCCGAACGGCAACCCATTGGTGACCGGTTACAATTTCCATGTACCAAACTTCATCAGCATCATTAAATTGCACACCATTACCTTCAGCAGAACCATATTTCTTGACTAGCTCACCTAAGTAACGAACCCCATCACGAGCAGAATCAATGAATGGCAGCACTAAAGTTGTCATTGAGTCTTCAGCTAATCCATTTTTAACAAATGGATCACAAGATAATACACGTTCGTTAGCATAAACACTTTCAGTCGCACTTTCACCAACATTTTTCTCGTTAAAGCCATCTTCTTCGTTAGGACCATCGCTCTGATCAGCATTTGGTGTTGATGTGTAGCGATAACCCTTTTCTGGTAACGGCACGGTTAAGCCATTATAAGGTGATTTGTACGTTTCTTTACGACCGCTAACTGCGGGCTGTACCAAAAAACGTTTAGGATGAATAGCAATCAGACGATCTTCATTACGAGAAATGTACGTGGCACCATCTAAAGAGGCCTTTTTACCTACCATCATTGACGTGCATGCGGAAAGTTCTAATCGATCTGTCATGTTTATCCTTCTTTCCTATATTTAGAAATAAATTTGCTACCTTAAGTTAAGAAATACGTTTAATGAGGTGCTCATTGACTTCAATATGCTGCAAATATAGCAACAAGCGGCTGTACAAGTATTCATCTGCACCTTGATATTTTTTAGCCAATTCTTGGCCAATTTCATAAACATTACGCCGCCCGTTAATTTTTTTAAAAACAAAACTGCCATATTCATCCAAATCAAGATAAGTCTTTTCCGGAATTCTCATATGCAATTTACGAAAGAAATTTTGAATGGGGTGATTTTGTGGGCGAATAATGGTGACTTGCCCTTTTTTTAATTGGTATTGAACAGCATCATTTTTTTCAAACACCAATTGTTTTAAATCCTCAGTTGTCATTTTTTCTTTTTTTTTGCTCATGAAAAGCCCTTCTATTTCTCAGTTTTTTGATCGACATCTTTTTGCTTAATATTATAAAGCGGCAAGACAATTGTGACAACCATCACAGCTAATAAAATGATCCCCATAATGTTACTACCAGCAAAACCAGTTGGTTGGTGATCACTTAATACACCAGTAACATGTAAGATAATCCCGATTAAACCAATGATGGAACCTCCGGCAATCAGGCCAGAAGATAAGCTGACACCACTTTGAATCCGTTTTTCCTTCAACGCTTTATTCTTAGTGGTCTTATCCAACAACAACTTGATTAACGCACCGGTTAAAATGATCGATGTCGTTGAAATTGGTAAATAGAAACCAATGGCAACGGTCATGATTGGTAAGCCTAACATCCAGCAAACCAGTGCGATGACAACCCCAACAATAATCATAATCCAAGGTAAATTGCCGGACATGATGCCAGAAGTCAAGGTAGCGATCAAATTCGCCTGTGGCAAACCAAATGGTGGGTTTGACCCAGTAACGGCTAATTGTGGCTCTAAAATAACCATGGTTCCGACGACCGTTACGACACCGATCATTGCCGCAATCATGAAGTATTTCATCATTTCGTTAGATGAACCGCCAATGATGTAGTTAACTTTTTGCGTTTGGGCATAGGCACCACCAACGGCGATTGCCGTTACAATGAAGACCCCAAACAGTAAGAGAATTTCACTGTGTTTAGTATCTGACCAGCCCATCAGCACAAAGACTAATGTCATGATCACTAAAGCTGCAATGGTCATCCCAGAAATAGGCGTATTAGAACAACCAATGGTCCCAGCTAAACGTGCGGATACAATCACAAATAGTAAGGATAAAATTAATGATAAAAGACCGCCGACAATAGCAATGACAATGTTACCGGAGAACATAAAGCCAGCGAAAAAGATGACAATGCAAGCAATTAATAAACCAGCAATGCCTAATGTATTTCGTTCACCACTGCTATCACCCCGTGCATTTAATGTTTGCTTAACTGAGGTCACAATTACTGGAATCAACTTCGCAGCACCGATAATCCCACCGCAAAGCATCATCCCAGCACCGATGTACTTCACATAAGCACCAGCCACTTCATCGACGTTCATCTGTGAAACTGCTAAAGCAGCATCATTCCAAGCATGTGAGCCGCCATCAGCCATTTGGGTGAAATAGCTAATCAGTGGTGTAATGGCAAAGTTAGACAAGAAGGACCCAGCAAACATAGTGAGTGCCACTTCCAGGCCAACAACAAAACCGATCCCAGCTAACATCGGGTTAACTTCCGTCGACATCTTCCAACGGTAAAATGAGCTACCAACATAAGTAATCATACTATTAACCCAGCCAAAGACCTGCGTGGTTAAAATGGTAATAATACCACCAATACCAAAACCTAAGCCCATGAACTTAAGGGAATCACCGCCACCTTCTGAAACTACTAGTGCTTCAGATATGGCCATGGATTCTGGATAAACCAATTTACCATGTTCCTGTACTAATAAATAGTTTTGTACCAGTGATGTTGCGCCAATCCCAAATAAGACAGCCAGCGCACCGATTAAAATACCAGTCAGAAAATTAACGCGACCACCAATTAAAATAATGGCAGGTAAAACATAAATCATCCCACTGGCGATGGATTCACCACCACTGGACATGCCTTGAAGAATATTTTTTCCTAAAATTCCTTTAGACCGCGCAAAAACACTGATAAAGCCAGAGCCAATAATCGCCCCTGGAATACCGGCTGCAACGGTTAACCCGGCTTTCATATCTGAATAAGCAGTTGACGCTGCAAAAATAATTGCTAGAATTGCCCCTGCAACCAGAACAGCCGGATTACCACCTTTTTTATTTTTCCCATTCACATAGGGCACGTAATCCTCCCCGAAACAACCATTATAGGCTGATTGTGAAAGCTTCTTTGCCAAAAAATCCCCTCTTTCGGTAGAATCATCGCAATGACAATATGACGCGTTAATATGCCGAATTAGTTTTTGGCACTAAAATGTTCAATAATTTCCGCAACATTTTTTAAATCGACATTGCCACCTGAAACTAATGCCACAACTTGTTTATCTTTTAACCACTTTTGATCAATTTTGCCAGCTTCTAAAGCCGCTGCCGGTAAAGCACCAGACCCTTCTGCAATAATCTTAGTCCGCTGCATCAGATCCTTCATCGCCTGCGCGATTTCAGTTTCATCTACTAAAACCATCTCGTCGACTAATTGTTGTGCAATCGGGAAAGTAATGCTGCCAGGAACTGCAACCGCTGTCCCGTCTGCCAAAGTATGGCCACTGCTTTGTTTCGTAATCTCGCCCTTGTGTAAAGAAGCCGCCATGCCATGAACACGTTGGGATTGAACACCGATGATGTGAACTGCCGGATTAACCGCTTTTAATGCAGTTGCTACACCAGCAATTAAGCCACCGCCACCAACAGGTACAATCACGGTATCAACATGAGGTAATTGGTTTAGTAACTCCAGTCCAATTGTGCCTTGACCAGCAATAACAGCAGGATCATTATACGGATCAACGATTGTTATCCCATCTTGCGCCGCTTTAGCTTCCATAAACGCCCGGGCCTCGTCAAAATTATCACCGTGTAAAACAACCTGTGCACCATAGCTTTTAGTCGCTGCTTGCTTTGCTAAAGGTGCCCCATTTGGCATCACAACAACAGCTTTAATGCCTAATAATTGAGCTGTTAAAGCAACTCCCTGGGCATGATTACCTGCTGAAGCTGTAATAATCCCTTTTTGCCGCTGCTGCTTCGATAGTTGTTGAATCTTATTAAACGAGCCGCGGAACTTAAATGAGCCGGTTAATTGCATGTTTTCCAGCTTGAGAAAAACTTGGCCTTGTATTTGTTTTGACAAAAACATTGATTGAATTAATGGCGTTGTTCGCCCAACTTGATGAATCAGCTGGCTAGCGGTTTTAATGTCTTGCAACGTCACTGTCTGTGTGGTTGCAGTCTTTGGCGTTGGTTTTTTCATTGACGCAATACCTTCTGTTGACACAACATCCACCCCTTAAACTAAATTTAATTATTTGCTTTTCAGCTGCTTTTACTTTGCTGATAGGTCAATTTAAGGGTATTGGTTAACTAATCAAAATACCTTCAAATTAATTACCACTATCGGTTCAGTTATACATCACCCCATAATGGAAAAATTCGACTAAACTGCCCATTTGGCAAGATAACTATCAGCGCTATCCGACGCTTATTTCTTCTCCTTCCTTTCAATTTTACTTTTAGTCTGGGCATTTTAAGCTGACACAACCCGACTACTTCATCATAGCGCGTTTGCCAAATTTAACAACCAGTTTGTGAAAACGCTTACAATAATCTTAGCAATGCGACAAAACAATTCACTTTTTTCTCATTTAACCAAAAGCAACAAACTATTAAAATTTGAGCTAAGCAAAAAAATTGTGATTAAACCAGCTTTCAGCCAAAAATAAATTATTATTGCGATATATATTTATTCTTATTTTGTATTTGAAATAGATTAAAGCTCTCTAATTTTATCAGAGCAGTAAAGTAAGCGCTTCATTTCCAAAATGATGAAAAATCGCCATTAATTCATGTAAATGTTGATTTTAAAGCATCAAACTAATAAATTAACTAAAATAAACAGTTGAATGAACTAGACACAATCCCTATTTTAATAATTGATAAAGCGTTATCATATAGAGAAAAATTTGGTATGATAGTGTTAGGAGGTTATTAACTAATAATAGAGGTGCTAAATATGGCAGATCAACAAACAATACATAATTACATTCAACAGTACGTTCCGATGATTGACTTTTTAGCAGAAATTCTAGGTGAACACAGTGAAGTTTTATTAAACGATCTAACAGATCTAAATCATTCAGTCGTTGCCATCCGTAACCCCCACATTTCACACCGAAAAGTCGGTGATCCAGCAACTGATCTCGCGTTAAGGACCGTTAAAGCTGGGCGGGTGGAAAAACGGGATTTCTTAGCTAACTACGAAGGCGTGGTGCACAATCACCATAAACTTTGCTCATCAACTTACTTCATTCGTTACGAAGGTGAAATCGTCGCAATGATTTGCATTAACACTGACAATAGTCAGTTAGATGAACTGCAGCAGGCTTTAACGAAGGTCATCAATAGTTATAATCAATTGAAACCCGGTAAAACGCCTACACCAGCACATGATCACGATAACATGGAGCCAGAACACTTAACGAGCTCCATTCACGAACTAGCAGTGACCGAAACTGAGAAAATTTGTTCCGAACGGGGTGTGTCCGTGGATTACTTAAAGCGAGATGACAAACTGGATATCATTCGCCGCTTACACCAACAAGGCTATTTCCTACTAAAGGATGCTGTCAGTGTGGTTGCTCACGTAATCCAAGTCTCTGAACCTAGTGTTTACCGTTACTTACAGATGGTAAAAGAAGAAGGCCGCGATTAATCACCCTATCGTGGTTAGCGCAAACAAAAAATGGATGGGAAAATCCCATCCATTTTTCTGCCCATATTTAAACAACTTAAAACCCTATTATTTCTTATAACTATCGGCGGATACCAGTGGACAATGTCCAAGTAATCGAACCAAGCACAATTATGCGCCCGGGTTTTCCGTGTCGCCACCCTGATCGCCAGTGTCGCCACCAGGTGTAGAACCAGCAGTGATACCAGTTTTCAGAGTCCAAGTTAAATTTGATTGGTAAATACCAGAGTTAACTGCTGAACTTTTTGGCAATTCCAAACTAATATCATTCTTATCCCAAGCAAAAACATTTGCACCTAAACCTTCATCTTTTTCTGCCTTGGCCACCTCATGTTCGCTCGAATCATCTAAGGAAATAGCAATGCCATTTTTATCTTGTCCTAAAATAGTACCAACATCAGTGTCTTGCGCACCTTCTGGAATGGTAAAGTCGTTATCGTTATCATCACCAGTTAGGCTCGCAACATTGGTAGTGCGTGCATAAGCAGTATTAGCTAAAGTTAATGTTCCACCAGTAATTTCACTACCACCAGTAATTTCTTTTCCATTTTGGCTAACCTATTTTAATGGACTGTCAGACTTAACAGTTAACGTCCACTCACCAGATTCATTTGTGTTATTACCACTTACTTCATCGCCATCACGAAGTACTTGTTTATCAACGACAATGACCGGGGATTTACCATTAACGTCACTTAAATCTTCATTGTCAGTGTCTAATGTAGTGGTTGCATTATCTTTTTCAGCATCGCTGTCTTTAGTAGTCTTGTAATTTTCATGGGCAAATTTGCCTGCTTTGTCCTGACCATTAGCATAAAAAATATTAGCATCTTTTTCAAACGTTGTGTGATTACCAAAGTCAAAAGCACTAGGAACTTGTGCCAAACGTAAGTAACCTGTATTACCATTGCTACCACGTTGCCTTCTTCAGTTGCCGCGTAGGCCGTAACTGGTGCTGCTAATGCTGCTGCAACCATGGTGCCAAACAATAATGTACTAGTTAATTTTGTGAATTTCATGAGTGAAATCCCCCTCCTAAATTATTTTCTTTTTTTATTTTTAACATACTAGTATTTTTAGTATGATATACCCACCTATTAAAACGTGCTTACATTGTCAATGTTGTGTATGAATTCAATTCAATCTGGGTTAAAATCGCAAAGACTAAACTGACAATGAATAAAACGGCAAACAATGCAGTCAAACCAATCATCAACCATTTCATTTTCTTATAGCTATATCTATTCACTAACTTGTGTATCATGTTGTCACCTTTCCAATCACTTTAAGGCCGTAACCGGATTACCCGCCACAGAGCAACTGCTGAAACAATCATTAAAGCCCCACTAGCAACGGCAGCAAATGCCCATTTGTTCACTGGCTTTTTAATTGCTTGTTTATTCAGCTTATCAGCAGTATCTTTTGAAACCGTAAATGATTTCTTAAAGGTCCACTGCATCGGTAATCTGTTCCAGAGATTTTGTCCACTAAGTTTTGCCTTCACCGTATATTTCCCAGGTTTCAAGCGATTATAAGCCCAAGAAATCGGTAAGCTAATCACTGAATTTGGCGCAACACTTGTATCTGCCTTTTGAAAAACATATTTTGGCTTATCTTTACCTTGTGGTGTGATTACTGCTTGTGCGCTAACCTTAGTCAAAGCCATCGGCTTAATGTTGCGCAGGTTAACTGCAATTGCTGGATGGCGGTGATATAGCGTCGGCGTAACGTCACGATACTTTAATTTTGGATAAATATTGTAGGCACGCCCGCGTAACGCAATTCCCATAGAATAGGCATAATTACCAGAAATGGTTGCTGATTTACCTTTATTCTTTTTTGCATATTCAATAAAATGCCAATCCCCATAAACCATCCCCTCAAAATGTTTTGCTGGCATTTTAATTGTTGCTTCGATAATTTTAGCTTGTTGCGGTGCTAATTTGATCTTTTGGTGACCCTTTTTTAGCTTTGCAAGCTTAGTGAAAGGATACTTTAAACTAGGATCTAACGCTTCGGTATTTTCAGTAAAACTAATGCCCCCACCCATCTGGGTCATTGCATTACGTAGCGTAGAATGCACCGTGATCTTATGATCACTGAAATTTTGTACCCGCATTCTAATGGTCTGCGTTGACTTAGGTTTAAATCTGAGATCAAAGTAATTTGCGCTAGTATTTACTTGACCTGAGCTAGGAATTCGCTGCACTTCAAAGTCCGCTGATTCCTTAGTCACCCCTGCTTGCGCGGGTGCTCCTAAGAAAGCGCTGATCAATGCGCTTAATCCTAAAAGTGCTATTCCTAATAAGCTGTTTTTTAAAAACTTTCTCAACACGAACCCCTCACTAGCCTTCTGCTAATTTGCTAACCAAAGTCAACGGCATTAGCAATCAATTCACAAGAATTACTTAAAACGAATGAACGTTATCAAAAAAATTAATCATTTTTTTGTTTTGATGAACGTTAAAAAGTAAGTTTTAAACTTCATTAAGCATTTCTTTGACAATATTAGAGTAGCATAGCCGCATGAGTTTGTAAACTTGGAATTCTGTTATATCAAGGTTTATAGGCTAATTTCACAAACTTTTGGGTGCTAAAATCAGACTTATTTTAGTCAAAAAGTCAAAATTTAAAAAACCAATATATGATATTTGACTTTTTATTTGGCATAAAAATTAAATGTTTTTGAGACTATTTTTCAAAAAAATCACTATAAGCGCTTTCATTTTAAGGTTCTTTTTCATTTTTTAGCGTTTTATTTTTCCTTTTTTAGCAAAAAAATTGTAAAAAATAAAAAAAGAGTGAATATTTCACAAAGAAAACATTCACTCACCCGCTTTTTTAAGCGATAATTGATTAAATTATTAAATTTAGATTATTCTTCAAATTATTCGATTAGCAGTTTTTTAATACTGATCAACAAATACGCAAACTTAGCATTTAAATTGCTAAACGTGCACGCACTTTTTCCATTTCTAATTGGCGTGTTTTTCTTGGAAGGAAGCGCCGGATTTCTTCTTCGTTATAACCAATTTGCAGACGTTTATCATCAAACATAATTGGCCGTTTCAATAAATCTGGATGCTGTGCAATTAAATCAATTAATTTACCGGTCGAGATAGTATCTAAATCAATCTTCAACTTACCAAAAATTTTAGCTCGTGTTGATACGATATCTTCAGTCCCATTCTCGGTTAGCCGCAGCAGGCGCTTAACTTCATCCTGGCTCAGTGGTTGTGCCATGATATTCCGTTCAGTAAACGGAATATCATGTTCACGGAACCATGCCCGGGCCTTACGGCTGGATGCATTACTTGACGACGTATAAAGTTGTACGGTCATTAAAAACGCCCCTTTGTCAAAATTTTTACCACAAACAACTCGTTGCTAACTTATTATTTGTAAGTAAATTATAGCAATTATTTCGCCTTTTTGCAATAGCTTGCACAAAATTAAATCAGCCTTTACCTTTTTGTAAGAATTAGCTTGACCTTTTAACTGAGAATGTGCATTAATCATGCTATGATTAGGATTATATGGTAATTTAGCGTCACGCGATAATTAATTTTAAGGATGTGCTGTTTATGCCTAATAAACCGGCAAATTGGTTTACCCGGTTATTTTTAAATAATAAAGGAACCATTTATCTTCTAAACATTCTACTAGGATTATTAGTAATCTGGTTAGCTTCAAAATTAACTTGGCTATTAGATCCTGTTGCACAATTTTTAGCGATTGTGGCACCACCCGTTATTATTGCCGGGATTTTATACTATCTATTAGTCCCGTTAGTCAATCTATTGGAACGGCACTGGCATTTTCGGCGTACGTTAACCATTGCCGGATTATTTATTTTAATTGTCTTACTATTAGCCTTAGGGATGCGCCAATTTATTCCTGCAGTACAAAGCCAAGTCAATAGCTTTATTGCTGCGGCACCCCAATACTGGCAAGAAATCACTAAGATCAGCCGTGAATTTGCCGATCAGCAACACTGGCCTGGTTTCATCGATATGAATGAAATTGGTCATGATTTGGCCAACTTTTTCACTGGTAAAAGTGGCAGTTTAGTCAATGGAACCTTTTCGCAAATTAATAATTTGATCAACGTAGTGGGTAATGTGGTGGTCACCATTGCCACAGCGCCTTTCCTATTATTTTTCATGTTAAAAGATGGTGCGCAATTCCCCCACGCTGTTGTTAAATTATTTCCAGAACGTTACCAAAAAACCTTATTGGAATTATTTAGCGAAATCAGTACCAAAGTGGGCCAGTACATTCAAGGCCAGCTAACAGTCGCCCTTTTTGTGTCGATCATTTTTATGATTGGTTACAGCGTAATCGGCTTAAAATTTGCTTTAGCTTTAGGTCTGCTGGCCGGACCACTGAATTTGATTCCTTATTTAGGTTCAGCCGTTGCAATGGTACCAGCGCTAATTATCGGTGCTTTAACATCACCAAAAATGTTGATCGCTGTGATTATTGTTTTCTTCATTGAATGGTTACTTGAGACCCAAGTAATTTCACCGTTAGTGATGGGTAGCAACATGGCAATGCACCCCGTCACCATCGCGTTGGTGTTACTGACAGCTGGTAAATTATTTGGTTTATTGGGAGTCATTTTAGGCATTCCTGGCTACGCGGTCATCAAAATTATTGTTAGTCGTTTATTCAATTGGTACCGCCACAATTCAAGTTGGTACCGCACACAGCATAAAAATGACGAAACCGATTAATTATTTTTAGGAGATGGCATCATGGGATTACGCGAACGTAAAAAAGCCCGGAAGCGGCAAGAAATTGTGACCGCTGCTTTAGTCTTATTTGCCCAGCATGGTTTTAAAAATGTGACGGTAACCGCGATTGCCCAGCAAGCACACATTACCCCTAAAACACTATTTACCTACTTTAATAGTAAAGCGGACATTATCTTTTGCCATGAAACTGATTTGCTAGTCGCCTTGCAACACTTAATCCAACAACAAACATCAATTGCCAATGTGTGGCCAACCTTTCACCAATTCATCGCACATTTGCCATTACTGACTGCGACGAAACAAGCGACGCGTGATATGCAACAATTAATAAAACAAGTCAACCGCATGCCCGAGCTAAAAGATCGCTATTTTCAAATGTGGGCCCATTACATTGACGGTCTACAAAACACACTCATTCAACAACGCTTAGCCGATCAATTAACAGCCTACATTTTTGCACAGCAAATGGTTTTAATCCTGCAAATGATGTTTGCACCAGAAGTGACATTGCATAATTGGGAAAAACGGACAACTTATGTTTTTACCAAACTTAATCAAGTAGCTACGCTCACTAACAGGGAAAGCATCATTGACTAACACCAATGATGCTGCTCAAAATAATTTACACCAACTACCATTACGGTTTGGCGCAGTACTTCTGGCCCAAACCGTGTTATAATTTAGTAAATGTTTTGTAAGGGAGCTTGTTTAATGACCCAGCACGACCAAAAAAATAGCCGCGTGGCACGTCACGCTAAACAGCGTGCACAACGTGCCCCTAAACGGACAACAGCAAAACAGCCTATTAGTAAGGCGTCACAGACACAGCAGCCTTTTATCATTCGCCATCGATGGGGATTAATCTTCATTGTCATTTTAATCGTTGCCTTTGGCATTTATGCGGAATTTTCAAGTATTGCAAAAGATAATCAAACCACTGAACCGCAGACGACACAAACCACAAATCATCATCAAGACACGCAGCAAGCTGCAAGTAGTAGTCACAGTAGTACCAGCGACACTAGCAGCAGTAGTGATACTAGCTCAGATACAACAGACAGCAATTCTGATGCTGACACTGATGAGGCTGATAAAGAAAGCACTGATTCTGAAAGTGATGGCAAGACAGATTCTGCTGGCGATGGCCAAACCTTTTCATCCGTCAGCGAGGCCGTTTCTTGGGGCCGGGCGCATGCTTCCACTTGGCTAAACCAAGGCTACCATAACTTTAATGTAGTTTCCGACGGTCATGGCGGCTATCAATTACAATATGTAAAATAATTTAAAAAACAGGCCGTGCTACTGTGTACGACTTCCAAAAGCTAGACTTTTGAGAGTCACTATAACTGTAACTGGCCTGTTTTTATTTTTTATAATTAAGATGAGATAAACGCCTTTTTTATAGTACAATGACGCTTTTATGCCAAACTTTAAAAAAGCGTTTTCTCAAAATGAACTGTACACAACCTATATTCGTGTTATGATGAAGTTATCAAATAATATGAGGTGAGTTAAATGGACGTTACAATGCACGGAACACCGCTTTCTACTGTTGGTGAAGCACCAAAAGTCGGTGAACAATTACCTGATTTCAAATTATTGAATAAAGCCGGTAAAACTTTAACTACTGCTGATTTAAAGGGACAAACTACTTTAATTAGTGTTGTACCAGACATCAATACCAGCGTTTGCAGTATTCAAACCAAGCATTTTAACAAAGATGCAGATAAAATCCCTAACATCCGCTTTGTCACTGTTTCCACCAACACCACTGAGCAACAAAGCAATTGGTGTGCTGCTGAAGGGGTCAAAAAGATGGAAATGCTGTCTGATGCTGACCATACCTTTGGTAACGCCATGGGCTTGCTCATCGATGCTAAAGGTTTAGACGCGCGTTCCATTTTCATCGTTGATGGCAATGGTAAAATCTTATACCGCGAATTATTGGAAGAATTAGCTAATGAACCAAATTACCAACAAGCAATTGATTTTTTAAATCAACTTTAAACTAGATTTTAAATTCACTTTAAAAAACGAATCAGCCGATTAACGGTTGACTCGTTTTTTAATAAGTATTATTTGTATAATAGACGGTATCTAAGCCAAAAGTATTATAAAGCTGGCTTTTTTTACCATCAAAGGTTGGATTCAATGCATTTAGCCGAGTTTCCTCATTATCTAATCTTTTCGCTGGCAGTGCCAATTCTTGCCGCAACGCGCGGTTAACTTTAGTTAATTCAGCAGTTGTCGCAATTTGATAAGAACTGCCGTTGATCCAAGCGTCTTTACCTTGCAAATGCCGCGACGTAATGTGGGTTAAATTAGCCCGGTATTTTACCAAGCCGCGTAAGGCACTATTAAAGTCCACATTGGTGCGCACATTAGGCTCTAATGCAGTTAATAAAGCTTGATAATGGGACAATTTCTTTTGCGCAGTCATTTTATTGACTACTGCGCGAATAACTTCTTGCTGACGCATTTGCCGACCATAATCACCTTTAGGATCCTGGTAGCGCATCCGCGAATAGCTCAGCGCTTGCTTACCATTTAAATGGTGCGTCCCTTTGCTGATTTTAATGCCATTAAATTCCACATCCATTGGACTGTGAACCGTGATGCCACCAACCGCATCCACTAATTTTTCTAATCCACCCATATTCATCGTTAAGTAATAATCAATCGGGATGCCCAATAATTTGCTAACCGTCCGCCGAGCCATTTTAACGCCGCCTAAATTATACGCCGCATTCAGCTTTTGCATGTCTCGCTTACCGTCACCGCGCAGCTCAACTAAAGTGTCACGGGGGATGCTGTATAGCACCGTTTTTTCTGTTTTAGGATTAACAGTAGCAACCATTAAGGTGTCAGAATTACCTTTGTCAATCCGTCCATCCGCACCAGTATCCACTCCTAAAATTAAGACTGAAAAGGGACGCCCCTTTTTAATTGCCGTTGAGTGCTGGCCCTTAGGCGCGTACATTTGATTAAAACTAGTGCGCGCTAACTTGAAAAAATGGTATGCAAAACCACCACCAGTGATCAAAACAACCGCTAGTAAAATCAATAAACCATTCCGAACCCAATGGTGCCTTTTTGGCCTGCTTCGGCGCATGCAATTTCACCCCATCTTCTGCAACATCTACTACACCCTAGCATAAACTAACAGCTACCTCAACTTAACGTCGACGTTGACTAAAATAACGACCTAAACCTATGCTTAACAAAATGAGCAAAATACTTAAAACTACCCAAAACCAACTACTATAGCGCAACATCATCACACCGGAAAAAATAACGGCTAAACCGTACAACAAAATCGTCCCTAAACGTTGCATTGACTCACCTCACGATTTATTTGGCGCAGCTGTTAACTGATCCATCGTGCGATTAAGGGCCTGATCGACAAAAACATTTCCCGCATTTGTCGCATGGCCTTTAGTCCATTGATAATCGATCTGCTTAAACTGCGGCAATAGTTGCGCTAACTGCTGCCACAGTGCTTTATTGGCTAATGGCTGACCGCCACTGCGCTGCCAACCGCGCCGCTGCCAACCTGCTAGCCAATTTTTCGTAATGGCGTTTAAAACATAGCGCGAATCCGCCACCACTACCAACGGGGTCTGGGTACCCCAAACTACTTTAACCCGCTGTAAAGCTTTAACTAAAGCCATAATTTCCATTTTATTGTTAGTTGCCCCAAATTCGCCAGCAGAATCACTTAATTGTTTTCCTTGATAAGTTAATAAATACGCCCAAGCAGCTTTGTCCCCGGTTTTAACATGGCCGCCAGCAATATTGCCCGTGTTACGCGAGCCACCATCTGTGTAAACATAAATCACCGAAGCTGACTGCTCGGCTTGCTGTGAAACAGGCTGTTTTTGGGCTGGTTTTTTAACGGTTTTTTGTGGTGCTTGTAGCCAAGTTAAAGCCGCTTGCTCGGTGGCAAAGCCTTTATACCGGGCGCCAGGATAACCTTCAACTAGTTGTTTCACCTGAGCCCAAGGTGCCTGAAAGACACCAGTTTGTTTTCCTTTTGCAATTGCGTAATATTTTTTTGCCGCCATGTTGGCCATCCTTACTGTACATTAATTATCTTTCATTATAACTAAATAATGTCTTGGCAACAAATACGCTGGATGAATCAACCATATTGCTCCAAGTTAACTAATATGCTAAGCTATGATGATTGGACAGGCAAAATCAAATCGTTCGTTTTATTTAGTCACGGCATTCAACAACGGATGGCTGGCTTATTTTATTGCATTTTTCTGCAGCAATTCACTGGTGCCGCATTTTAAATTGACTTTCTCATGTTAAATTGCCCAGCAAATTTTAATGTGTTGCCCAGCGAATTCTTAACCTTTGCCCAAGCAAAAGCTCACCAAACTTGTTATTGTAGAAACAGTGCGTTCATTAAATTAGGAGGGATCAAATGGCAACTTATTTTGAAGGGTTATTGTTAGGGTTGGCTTTCATCGCCCCTTTAGGCATCGCAAATTTGTTCATCATCAATACGGCACTTAATCAACCACGGCACACTGCGTATCTCACTGCAACGGTTGTAGCGGTCTTTGATGTTTTCTTATCTATTGTGTGCTTTTACGGTGTTGGCCAATTATTAATGCAGTATCAGCTGCTTAAAGTCGGCATTTTATTAGTCGGTGGTATTTTAGTCGCCTTAATTGGGATTAATATTATGCGCACCGAAGCTCAGCCTCCTTCTGCCACCGAGCAAAACTTTTCTTGGGTAAAAGTTTTTAGCATGGCGCTGATGGTCACTTGGTTAAATCCGCAAGCTTTGATCGATGGCTCCGTCATGTTAGCCGCTTTTCGGGTTTCATTATCACCAGAAGCAGCGCTACTATTCATTACTGGCATTGTGACAGCCGCCTTTGTTTGGTACCTTGGCTTAACAGGCGCGTTAAGCCGCTTTAAGCACAAATTAACGCAAAACCGGATGACTTGGTTTAACCGAATCTGTGGTGCTGTTGTGGTTTTATACGGTGTTAAACTGCTTTGGAATTTCATTAAAACTATTTCAGCATAAGCTTGTGGAAACAAGTAACCGCAACTGAACATTAACGTTCAGTTGCGGTTTTTGTGTCTGCTTTATTTATATAGGTGGTACTTTTTATAGTGATAAAACAAAATACAATTCACTAACTTGAATTGTGCTTCATTTTTGTCTCAGTTGTGCTAACTCAAACTTTAAGCAGAGTCATATTTTTGAATCCGTTGATATTCTTTTCCTTTACGTTGCTTAGCGTTACGAATGTCAATATCGTTTTGTAAATTTAAAAAATAACGTTCAGAAACGCCAAAAAAACGGCCTAAACGTATCGAAGTATCAATCGTTACTTGCCGCCGATCATGTAAAATATCTTGAATTCTAGAAGTCGGGACACCGATCCGTTTAGCTAAAAAATAGGCTGATATTTTTAAGGGGGCCATGAATTCTTCACGTAGAATTTCGCTCATTTTGGGAGTTGTTATTTTTGTCATTTAACTTTCTCCTACCTTTAATGATAGTCAACAATTTCAACATCATAGAATTCATTACGGTCTTTTAAAACAAAGCAAATTCGATATTGCTTATTGATCCTGATACTCTGCTGACCTTTACGCTTGCCCGCTAGGTATTCTAGGTGATTAGCTGGTGGTACTGTCAAATCCATTATATCATTTGCATTATCAATCATCATTAGTTTACGCAGTGCAATTCGCTGAATGTTTACAGGCAGTTTCTTGGAAAACTTTTGTTGATAGACTTTCTCAGTTTCCTTATCGGCAAAATCTTTAATCATTTTTTCTCCAGCTCACTGATGATTATACATGTAATGTATAGGTGCGCTCACTATTGCTTCTATTTTTAAAGATACGCTAAACTTGTCTTAAACATTTATATTACTCATCTAATCCATCACCTGCACAATGCCCGCCGCACGCATAAACATGTGCGTGACAATGGGCCCAACGTATTTAAATCCCCGCCGCTTCATGTCTTTTGCGACTTTGGTGGTTAAAGGCGCTTGATGATCGACATCCTCTGGTGCTTGATACTTAATTAATAATGGTACTTGATTAACGAATTGCCATAAATACGCCGCAAAACTGCCAAATTCATGTTGAACGGCTAAAATAGCCCGCGCATTGGTCACCGTGGCGCGGATTTTTTGTGGGTTACGGATCATCGCTGGTTCTGCCGCGATCCGTTCAATATCAGCTTGATCAAACGCCGCGACTTTTGCAATATCCATCCCTGCAAAAACACGCCGGTATACGGGCAATTTGCTGGCGGCCGCCTGCCAGCTCAAACCAACTTGAAAAACACCCACAGTTAGCAATTCAAATAGAATGTGATCATTATGGGTGGGCGTGCCAAAATAAGCGTGGTACTCCTTAGTCCCATTACTTTGCCAACAAGTTTGATCATGTGCATCCATATAGATTCCTCCCTTTAACATAATAAAAGCCGAGTGATTCATCATCACCCAGCTTTTAAAACACTATCACTCAGATTATACTAAGCCGTTTCCCGCGCAGCAGGATCAAAATGCTTTTCCAAAAAGCCTAAGACTGCATCGGAAATAATGGCCATCAACGCAGTTGGTAATGCACCGGCTAAAATAATGGCACCACCGTTAGTTGCGTTAGTCCCTCTAATGATGATATCGCCTAAGCCACCAGAACCAACAAACGAGCCGATCGCAGTAATCCCAATGGCCAAAACTAACGCATTGCGCAAACCCGCCATAATTACAGATAACGACAAAGGAATCTCAATAAATCGCAAAATTTGCAGTCGCGTCATCCCCATGCCTTTACCGGCATCTAATACATCACGGTTAACGTTAACCATACCCGTATAAGTGTTTTTGATAATCGGTAATAAAGCATAGAAAAAGACCGTTACAATTACCGTATTCACTCCTAAACCTAAGCCTAACATGATAATTGATAGCATGGCTAATGATGGTACCGTTTGAATCACATTAGCTGCGCCGATCACCCAATCACTGAGCTTACGGTAACGAGAAATTAAAATACCGATGGGAATCCCCACAATTGCTGCCAATAAAACGCCGTAAATCGAAATGAGAAAGTGACGGTTAAACTGTTCTAGCACATACATTCCGTTGTGAGCAAAATAATAAGCCAATTGTTGTAAAAGATTCATGTTTTGCATTAATCATCACGCCCTTCGAAATAATTGTGCTGTTCTAAAAAGTTATGCGCCACCGTAGCTGGTTCCTGTAAGTTATTATCGACTTTATAATTTAATTTCTGCATGGTTTCCACTGGAATTTTACCACCTAAGCGCCGCAAAATTCCCTTTAACTGCGGGTGCTGTTTTAAAGCTGATTTATTGACCACAACGCTGGCGTCATAAGGTGGAAAATAATGCAAATTATCCTCCAGTAGCTTCAAATTATAGCTTCCGATTCGACCATCAGTGGAATAGCCTAAAACAGCATCCATTTTACCACTGGCTAAAGCATTATAAACTAAACCAATCTGCATGGGATAAACGTGGCCGAAGCCAAAACCATAGCGCTTTTTAAAGTCTGTATAGCCATCACCTTTACGGTGCATCCAACTTTGGTCGATCCCTACTCGCATCTCTGGTGCAATTTTTTTCAAATCGCTTACCGTTTTTAAATTGTGCTCCTTAGCGTATTCCTGTGACACCATAAATTGATAGGTGTCTGCGAAGCCATAACTTGGAAAATAAACTATATCGTACTTGTCTTTAAAAACGCGGCGAACTTTTTCATCAACGATTTTAGGATCAGTATCCCCTGATTTATTTAAAACCGTCTGAAAATCGGTCCCGTTGTAACGAATTGCCGTTAAATCAGCTTCATTGCGTTGTTGGGCCTCAAAAGTTACCGTACTTGAGCCTAAGTTATTAATAATCGTGGTATTCAAATCTGAATAGTGTTCAATCATCTGTTGAATCATCGCTGCCATAACTTGTTGTTCTGTCGTGTTTTGAGAGGCAATACGAACCGTATCCTTACTGCTGTTACTCAAGCCAGGAAAACTACAGCCTGAAAGTACTACCACTAACGCAAGAAAAAATAAAATCAGTTTAAAAGGTTTGTGTTGCCGCATTAATGACTCCCCTCCTGTTTCATTTTTGGCGTTAGTAACATCTCTAAACGACCTAAAAGAAAGTCCACCACTAATGCTAAAATGATTACCGGAATTGAGCCGCCTAAGATCAAATCTGAACGATAAAGATTTAATCCGTTAAAGATGAAATCACCTAGACCACCAGCACCGATATAGGAAGCTAATGCCGTCCAAGCGATCACGTAAGTCGCAGACAACCGCACTCCAGCCATAATCACGGGTGCTGCTAGTCGGAGTTCCACTTGTAAAATAGATTGCAGATCATTCATTCCCATGCCTTTAGCAGCGTCTAGTAACGTTGGATCAACATTTTCCAACCCTAAATAGGTGTTACGTAAAATTGGCAATAAGGAATAAATGAACAGGGCAACGATTGCTGGCAAAGCACCAATTCCAAAAATTGGAATCATGATAGCCAATAACGCCATGGCGGGAACGGTTTGTAACACACTGGCTAATCCAATGGTGAAACCAGCGACTTTTTTAAACCGGGTCAAGACAACCCCTAAAGGTATAGCCACAATTACCCCTAAAAAGAGGGCAATGGCTGAAATATAAGTGTGCTGCCAAGTTTTAACTAGCAGTTGTGGCCCGTAGTTTTGCAAAAAAGTGATCACGCTGGATCACCTGCCTCCGAATTAGCAGAAGTTGGGGTCTCATTTTTATCGGTTTCGCCCCAAAGCGCGTCGTAAACCATGTCCACTAAAGTGGCGCGGGTCACAATGCCCACTAGATGATGGTCATCGTCAATCACCGGTACGTTTTTAAATCCACGCTTTAGAATCCGTTCCACAGTATCACGAATCACTGAATCTTCCTTGACGTAGAAAATATTTCGATTCATAATTTCACCGATTTTTTTGCCAGTACCATAATAACGGTTGATTTCTTCAATCCCGATAAAACCGCATAACCGGCCTTGATCATCGGTCACTAGCAGCGTATCAACCCGCTTAGTGTGCATTTCATCTAAGGCTTCTTTGATGGTCTGCGTTTCGTGGGCAGAAACCGCCTTGGTAGCCACTTGGCCAACCGTTGTAATGCTTGGCCGTGCCTGAATCAGCCGTTCTTCACCAATTAAATTCTCAACAAATTCATTTTTAGGATGGCGTAAAATGTTGTCCGGCGTATCCACTTGAACTTGTTTTCCGTGTGACATAATGACAATCCGGGTCGCTAACGTCAGCGCTTCGTCCATATCATGCGTCACAAAAATGAAAGTTTTGCCTAATCGCTCTTGTAAGTCTTTCACTAAATCCTGAAGGGAGTCGCGCGTAATCGGGTCTAGCGCACCAAAGGGCTCGTCCATCAAGATAATGTCTTGATCAGCTGCCAATGCGCGAACAACACCGATTCGTTGTTGCTCACCACCAGAAAGCTCCGCTGGGTAACGGTCTAAATAATCTTCTGGCAGTTCAACCAATTGAATCATCTTTTTTGCACGTTCGTTACGTTTTTCCTCTGACCATTTCAATAATTTGGGCACTAAAGTAATATTTTCGCGAATGGTCATGTGGGGTAATAACCCAATATTTTGAATCACATAACCAATTTTACGGCGCAACTTAACCGGGTCCATTTGCGCAATATCCTCACCATTAATTTTGATGGTGCCGGAAGTCTGTTTCAACATGCGGTTAATCATCCGCATGGTTGTTGTCTTTCCTGAACCAGACGTGCCGATGAAACAGATGAATTCGCCTTTTTCAACATCTAGATTAAAATCGTCTACTGCTTTAAAGTTCCCGTAGATCTTATTCAAGTGCGCCATTGTTAAAAATGCCACTCTGATCATCACCTTCTTTTAAATTTTCAATCACTAAAATACCGTTACTTTCAAAACGGTATGAATCAATTTGGTTCCATAAAGCTTAATCACCAACAAACATTTCTGGCTAAATGAATAATATAAACTCCCCTAGTTTATATTATAACGCGATTGACAATTAATACTTCTATTATTACGGAACTTCTGTCTAAATGCAAATTAGCACTCGAAAGTTTTGAGTGCTAATTACTAGCAGTTTTATCAATTCTGACTATAATAGAAAGTGTAAGGGAAATGAGCCCTTGCAAATAAACTATCAGAAATGGGGCTTTTGTTATGGCAAATGATTTAATGAATCGGCGGAACGGCTTAGCAGATTTCGGCGCGGATCGCTTTTTCAATCGGCTGGCGCATGGCTTCTTTGATGATGCTTTTCAATTTCCAGAATTTAATGACACCATGAAAACTGATATTAGTGAAACAGACAAAGCTTACACGGTTACCATTGATCTTCCGGGTATCGACAAGAAAAACTTGCAATTGAATTATCAAGATAGCATCTTAAGCGTCAGTGCTAAAAGCGAACAAAATACCGATGAACGTGATAAGAACGATCAATTGATTCACCGTGAACGTCGCTATGGTCAATTCTCACGGCAATATCGGTTACCAAATGTTGATCAAAGCAATATCACGGCACATTACGACAAAGGTGTTTTGACAATTAACTTGCCAAAATCCGCTGAAGCTAAAAACCATCAAATCGAAATTGATTAATTAAATTATGCTGTTCATTCTGACAGTACTGTCAGAATGCAAATAGCGTTGCAGTCCATTGCAACGCTATTTTTATACCAACTTTACTGTGTACTTTTTTATTTTTTGAATTCTTCAAGTATTTGCTAATTTCTCGCTCATAGATAACTAGTAGTCTACGATTATATCTTTTTTCTTGCTCAGTATTTTTCGCTTTACCCCACAAGAAAACTGCAATTTTCATTGGTAAATGTTAATTTTAAAACAAGAGTGCTCTTCTGAAATTTCAGACAAAATTATTCCATTGATATGCTCGTCCTTCTTTGTTATGAGGTGAATCTAAATTCTTTTGTTCATGAGTATTAATTAAATTCTTTACTGTGGCACTAGTATCATGTTCAATTTCATATACTTTTATTCCCATAGATTTTTAAAAAAGGATTTCATATCATATAAGAACAAAAACTCCCAAGTTTGAGCATCTAAATTCTAAAATCTTTGTCTCAAGAATTAGTTAGTCTGATGATAATCCTTGTCGATTGTTTTTTCTAATTGGTTTAATTTAACTGATTGCTTCTCAAATCTATCAGCGTGTTCGATTAATTTATGCTTAGTACTCAGAAGCTCCCACTTTCTGTTGCACTCTTTTTATATTCCCCTTGTTGCGCTTATGCTTGCTATCAGTGCACCTGATGCTGTTAGCATTAGGCTTGGCCAGTGGAGATCTTCCACTGTGCTGGGTAAGCTCATTAGAAATAACCCAATAAATACGATAGCCAGCCAAAAATCAAACCGTTTTAATAGGCGCATGGTTTCAACCTCCTGTTAATCATCCACGTGTTTATCATTTTTAATCATACCGAACAAATATGTTTTGAATGTCGTGTTCTTACTTAAGTACGTTACTATTTTAGCTTAACTAAAACTTAAAGAATTTAGAACACGCTTATTAATGAGTTTTATCTAGGTCTTTAGTGCGATAATTCTAGCTGTTTTAGCTCAAAACCATTACACTAGTTTTAGGACGCTGAATACATTGGAGGAAAGCGTATGGCTTTATTATTGAACTGGATTGGTATCATCCTTGTCGGCTTGGTTGCCGCAATTTTTGTTGCTGCTGAATTTTCTGTTCTCAAGGTCAGACCCACCTATTTAAAAGAACTGCACAAAAAAGGTAACCAAACCGCAAAAATTACGTTACAATTACTGGATAAATTAAATGATACGCTGTCCACAACACAGGTCGCCATCACCTTTACTGGGATTTTAATGGGGGCTATTGGGGAAAGCACGCTATCAGAAACGTTGGTTCGTTTGTTTGCATTAATTGGCATTCATTTACCAGAAAATTGGTTATTAGCGACCGTCAGCATCATTATTTTGACTTATTTAGAAGTGGTTTTAACCGAATTGGTCCCTAAATCAATGGCCATTGATCAGCCAAATAAAATCGCTTTGCTGATTACCCGGCCAGTTCACGGCTTTCAAAAAATCGCTTTTCCGCTAATTTGGCTGATGAACTGGTCTGCTGCACTGGTCCTAAAAGCATTAGGCTATACCGTCGCTACTGAAAGCGAAGATATTTTAACGCAAGCTGAAATTTTGGGCTTAACCCGACAGGCCGTTCAAGGCGGTACCCTCGAACCGGCTGATGCCACTTTTGTTGCTCGCAGTTTTGCATTTAATGACCGGGTAGCTCGGGATGTGATGGTGGATCGCACTTCTGTCAATTTTATTAGCGATCAGGTCGATGTGGCAACAGCTTACCAACAGTACCTTAAAACTGGCTTAACCCGTTTCCCCGTCATGAAAGGTCAAGATCGTGATCGTATCTCTGGTTACGTTTTTGCTCATGATTTAGCCAAGCAAAACGCAATTGCAGCTGACACGGCTTTGCAGCCTTTAATTCGCCCAATTGCCCGGGTAGCTGAGAACATGCCGATCAATAACATCTACCGCCAAATGGTGCGGACAAAATCGCCGTTTGCCTTAGTGGTTGACGAATACGGTGGCACTTCAGGTATTGTCACCGATGAGGACATTAATGAAGAATTATTAGGCAACATCCAAGATGAAAATGAACGCGAACAAGATTACGTGCAAAAACAAACCGATGGCAGCTATCAAGTCAACGCAAAAATGACACTCAATGATTTTGAAATTGCATTTAAAACTCAAATACCTGCTTTTAAGGAACGCAATGCCGTTACCTTGGCCGGATTCCTATTAGAACAAGAACCAACACTCGAAATTGGCGCAAAAATTCAAGTTGCTCCGTTTACCTTTACCATCATTAAAAAGAATGCTAACCAGCACATCACTTGGTTAAACGTTAGCCAAGCAGCCTAATAGCTACCTAAATAAAAAGAAGCTGCAACAAAAGTAACTCTTTTGTTGCAGCTTCTTTTTTATTTATAACTTAAACTACCTAATTTTAATACCGAATTGGCGGCGCTAAGCGTCCACGACCTGTTTGCCGCTTTTGTTTCGTCCGCCGTAACTGTTTGACCTGTACTTCCGCATCGCGCTCGAGACTGGCACGTGTCCGCCGAGTTGCATAAACTGTTTGATCTTGCCGAACCATTTGGACAATGGAACCTATTAACAAGACACAGACAAAGATAAGCGGCAACCCTGCTAACGTACAAATCGTCTGGACAGTCTTGAAACCACCAACAACGACAATCCCCATTGAGAAGATGATGAACACACCAACCCAGATCATCCGGTTAAACCGGCTAGGTTCCTCACCAACTTTTAATTTCAAGCTGGTTAATGAAGAAACAATGAATGCTGAAGAAGAAATCGTTGTGGCCAAGAAAATGAAACAAGATAAACTATAAAAAATCAAAACGACTACTTTAAATGGTAGTGTGCTAATTACTTTAGCAATCACTGCTGCCTGTCCTTGGGTATTTAAAATGTGAACCAAGTTAACCGCACCGCTATGTTGCAAGAATAGTGAATAACCACCTAAAACAGCATAGAAGCTCATGCAACCTAATGCACCAAAGATAAGCATGCCAACGATCACTTGCCGGATTGTCCGGCCTTTAGAAATTTTAGCGATAAACAACCCGGTGAATGGCATGTAAGACAACCACCAACCCCAATAAAAAATGGTGTTAGCATTTGTCGTCATCGCACCTTTACCTACCGTACCAGTACTCAACGGTAAGTAACGGGTAACTAGGTTACCCAAGTTGCCTAATTCTAAACGGCTTAAAAAGCCAGTGTGACCAACAATGAAAACAAAAATCAAAAAGCCGATAGCAGTCCAGATGTGTGCGGCACTTAAACGGTCAATGCCACCTTCTAAACCAGCAAACACCGTCACTGCAAATAAAACAAAGAGAATTGCAAAAAGTGCTAATTTTAAGCCAAAATTATCTGGAATTCCTGTAAAACTGTGAATAACAGTGGATAGAATTGGTATTTCTAGGCCAACCGAAGAACCAATACCACCCATAATGCCGACAACAACTAGAAAATCAACAAAGGTCCGCAATATCTTTTTATAGCGCTGCTGACCATCCAATAAGGTGATCGCCTCACTTAAGCGTTGAACTTTCCGGTGCTTATTGTAAATTGCATAAGCAATGGCAATGGTCCCGGCAGAAAACATCATCCACGCCATCGGACCCCAATCAAACTGGCCAATCATCGTCGCATTTAAATAGGCAGCATTAGAAAATGGCTTCAGGTTAAACGCTGGATGCGCAACCGCACGCAATGGGTCAACCATGCTCAACATTAAAATGCTGGCATCAATTGCCGTTGCAAACACCATACTACCCCACTGAAAATTATTAAATCTTGGTTTATCAGTCGCTTTACCTAGGCGAATCCGCCCAAAGTGGCTGCACGCCAAATAAACAAAAAAAGCGAAGTTCAAGAGATACACGCCGAAGAATAACCAGCCCATGTTGGCCGTAATACCATCCATTAAAGCGGCTAACCAATGTTGTAGTGAGTGGCCGCCTAACAAAAGTACCAAGGACATCAACATGAATAAAATGACAGTTGGTATAAAAACGGTTCGATCAATTTTTTTTGCTTTTAAAATTATAAACCTGCGCCCTGAAAACATGCCCACAACCGACATGCCCTAGAGGAAAATTACTGTTTCGTCCTGGAATGGGTCTTGCTACTTAAACTTCTACGCACATACTCATCATTGATTAAGTGTGCTTGAGTTGGCTTAACGCCTTCAAGTACGCACGCCCAGTCCCCAGTCGTTAATTCCCGGATTCATCCTTAATCACCGGTACACATAGTGCCACGCGAGAGGATCGACTCTCGTCCTAGGTGACTTTCAGTCGCAGTATTGCCTTCTTTCTGTTTTTTGGAATTGAATTACATTGAGCCAAAATCAAAGGATGGCTCAATCGTACAAGGAATTCGTGACCTTTAACTTTTAAATATCTTCGCTAACGGACAACAATTTTAAAGTTCTTTAATAACTCTTGCTGGATTACCGGCAATCACGACCTTATCTGGAAATGATTTTGTCACTACAGAGCCAGCACCAACAACCACTTCATCACCTAGCGTCACACCTGGTAAAACGGTCACCCGACCACCAAACCAGCAACTATTACCGATTGTGATGGGTGCGCCCATTTCAACATCTGCATTCCGTTGTTCAGCATCAAGCGGATGGACTGGTGTATAAAGGCCAACATCTGGCCCAAAATAGCAATGATCCCCAATCGTAATCGGACAAGTGTCTAAAAGCGTTAAATCGTAGTTACCATAGAAATGATCGCCGATGTGAATGTTAAATCCGTAATCAAATTTAAAATCACTCTCAACGAAAAAGTCATCTCCCGCATCTCCGAGTAACGCCATAAAACGTTGGTTACGCTCTTCATTATCATCAATTTGATTAATCTCCTGCAGCTGCTTGCGCATCATTTTACGCCGTTGGATCAGCTCAGGGTCAAACTGATTATAGGGCTCCCCAAGAGACATCTTTTCACGCTCTGATAGTTTTATCATATTATTAGCTTATCACACTTCCCAGTAAATGTTTAGGTGCTTAAAAGCCGCTATTTATCACGGTTGATAAAAAGCGGTATAGTAACTGACCGCAGCCACAGTTTGCGCTGATTGTACGGTCCCTGCTTTAATCAAATCAACTAATTGTGTTAATGGAATCAGTTGACTGTTAACAAACTCATCACGGTCAAAATTCGTGGCAATTTTTTCTTGTGGGTCGATTTTTGCCAAAACCAATGTGACCCGTTCGTCTGTAAATCCTTCTGAAGAAGTGATGGTTGTTAATTTGTGTAAATCATGAGCAATATAACCTGTTTCTTCGTGCAATTCACGCTTGGCCGCAGTGATGGGATCTTCACCTGGATTTAACAAACCAGCCGGCAATGATAGGCTTTCATGATTCACCCCTGCACGAAATTCCGTGTTTAAAACCACTTGGTGATCTGCTGTTAAAGCTAAAATTGCCGCGGCTGGTTGATGTAAAACAACATCACGGGACACTGTTAGCTGGTCTGGCGTTTTAATTTGCCGCTGCACCAGTTTGAAAATGGGCCCGTGATACAACTGTTTCTCCGCTTGAATCTTCCCAGTGCGTCCAGCGTTTGTCCAATCCATTGAATCGCCTCGCTTTTACACACTTGTATCTATTATAGCGACTTAAGCTGAGGTTTCAAGTGTTGTAGTCCAATTCCTGCAAAACCACTAATTAACGACATCACCGGACATAATAAACTAAAGAAAGTAAATGGCAAGTAATCAATCGTCGCCACCCCTAGTGTGTTGGCTAAAAAGACACCACCGACACTCCAAGGGACCAAGTAATTGACTACCGTACCGCCATCTTCTAGTACCCGCCCTAAAGCACCATTAGTTAAGCCACCTTGTTGAAAAGCTGTTTTAAACGCGCGCCCAGGTAATATAATAGAAAGAAACTGTTCACCAACAAAAAGATTAACACCGATACTAGCCGCCAGAGCAGCGAAAACCAGCTTGCCGTCACTGGTTAATTTTTCTGCGATCGGTGTCATCACTGCCTCAATCAAACCAAACTTAACTAATAAACCACCTAACGATAATGTAAGTACAATCAACGCAACAGTTGGCATCATGCTGATGATGCCACCGCGGGACAAAAGTTGGTTGACACTAGCACTGCTAGTGTGCGCCACATAACCATCCGTAATAATGTGTGCTAAATGTTTCAGAGCCAAATTGGGGTGCTCAATTAACAGCAAAACTGCCGACACAAAAATATTTAACAACATGGTTGGAATGGCTGGCATCTTCAAAATGACACAAGCAAAAATCAAAATAATCGGCACTAGTGCCAAAAAAGAAAGCTTAAATGATTGCTGCAAAACCGTGACTGTTTGCTGAATTCGTGTCCAGCTCACGGTGGCAGTAGTGTGGCCTAAAATAGTTACTAAAATCAAACTAATAGCGCCTGCCGGGAAAATCGACCAAAACAGATTACGCATATGGGTGAATAAATTAAGGCCCATCACTGCAGAAGTTAAATTATTGGTTTCCGATAAGGGGGATAATTTATCGCCAAAAACACTGCCAGAAATAATGGTACCAGCGACTAAAGCTGGATTGAGACCCATGGTTAGCCCCATGCCAAAACAAGCGAGACCAACTGTCGATACCACAGTAAACGTACTGCCAACTGCCATTCCCACTAGTGCACAAGCAATAAATACAGACGGCAAAAACCACTTGACACTGATTAATTTAAACCCAATCACCATTAAAGTCGGAATGGTGCCGGCTGCGATCCAAGTACTAATCATCGCCCCAATTAAAATAAAGATAAAAATCGGAATGATTCCTTTTTCAATGCCTTCGACCACGCCAACATTCACAGTTGCCCAATCGACGTGCCGCCAACGCGCCCAGACAATGACAAAGCCTAAAGCTAGCATGACAGGAACTTGTGGTGAAATACCTAAACCAATCACACCAACACCCATAATACCCAGTACTAAAATTAATACAATCACTGCCTCCCAAAAAGAAAGCGGTCGAATTTTATTTTGCATATCATAATGCCTCCCGTTTGTTTAATCCGAACTACCATTGATTAAACACACAATAACGGGCCTTTCCTCCACAATGTTGTAGCATCAACCTGCCTCCCATCCATCATCACAAAACAAAACGTCCCTGCTGCAAAAAATGCAACAGGGACGACTAAAAGCCGTGGTACCACCCAAATTGAGTTCAAACTCCACTTAAAAAAGCTGCTAATGGTGCTTTAAACCAGAAAAGAATCAAAATCGTATTTCATCAACTCACCCTGATCGGTTCGCAGCAACCACCGACTTCCTGACACCCAGATAAATTAACTAATCAGTATTTTGGATAATTCGTTATTAAATTAGTTGTAGCCTATCATTTGTCAGCACCACTGTCAACGACAAATTCAGCGCTAAATTTGAAACCACTTTCAAATCGCAATTAAATTGTGTAAAATTTATAATCAATCATAGTCATTATTAGTTTTAATTTAAGGCAGACTGTCCTATAATGAGGGTGTTGGTTGAATACGTTCAACTAGTAACATATTTTAGTAGGAGGTTAATTCATGAAAGTTATCGTAGTTGGTTCATCACACGGTGGTTATGAAGCAGTCCGTGAAATTTTGGCGGACAATCCAGACACTGAAATTCAATGGTACGAAAAAGGTGACTTCTTATCGTTCCTTTCTTGCGGTATGCAGCTGTACCTTGAAGGCGTTGTCAAAGATGTTAACTCAGTGAGCTACGCAACTCCCGAAAAAATGCGGGCAAAAGGTGTTGCCGTTTATACACGTGAAGAAATCACGGCAATCGATCCTAAAGCACATACCGTTCACGTTCAAAATCACAATAATGACAGCGAACGGGACGAAAAATATGATAAATTAATTCTCAGTCCAGGTGCCGTACCAGCCATGTTACCAATGCCTGGTAAAGAACTGGCTAACATCTACGCGATGCGTGGTCGTGACTGGGCCATTAAATTAAAGGCTAAAACAGTTGACCCTAACGTAAAAAACGTTGTGGTAATCGGCTCTGGCTATATTGGCATCGAAGCTGCAGAAGTCTTTGCTAAGGCTGGTAAACATGTGACCATCATTGATTTACTACCACGCTTACTAAGCTTATATCTAGATACTGAATTTACTGATGTCTTGACTAAAGAAATGGCTGCCCATAATATTTATCCTGCAGCAGGCCAGTCTGTTCAACGCTTTAATGGTAAAGATGGCAAAGTAACAGAAGTTGTTACGGACCAGGCTGCTTATCCAGCTGACCTTGTGGTTGAAGCTGCTGGTATCAAACCAAATACCGCTTGGTTAAAAGACGTCATTGACTTAGACGACAAAGGCCTCATCAAAACAGATGAATACATGCGGACTAGTCAGCCAGACATTTTCGCAGTTGGTGACGCAACCTTAGTTCGCTTTGCGCCAACAGGTGGCACATCCCGGATCGCCTTAGCAACGAACGCACGGCGCCAAGGTCGCTTTGCTGCTAAGAACTTAGTTGAAGCGAAGTATCCAGTACCAGCCGTTTCTGGTTCTTCTGCGCTATCTGTCTTCGACTACAAATTCGCTTCTACAGGGATCAAACAAGGCACTGCCCACAATTTTGACGTCAGCACAAAATCTGTTTTCGTCACGGACACTTACCGGCCACCATTTGTTCCTGAAAAAGCGCACAACGCTAAAGTCATGTTTAAATTGACTTACGACCCGAAAACTGGTCGGGTTTTAGGTGCACAAATCATGTCAACTGAAGACGTCACAGCTAACATCAATGCCATTTCCTTAGCTATTCAAGGTAAAATGACCATTGACGACCTTGCTTATGCAGACTTCTTCTTCCAACCTGGTTTTGACCGGCCTTGGAACATCATCAACGTTGCGGCACAAAAAGCACAGCGTGCTGAATAATAACATTTAAAAAGTAGCTTTAATTGCGCTGATCACCTTATTTCAGCAGCGATTAAGGCTGCTTTTTTTGTGACTCGCGTTTGTGAACTTCATATGGTACTTTTAGGGATAAAGCTTTTCAAGTGAATAGTAAAAGCTGTAGAATGGTAACAAGAGCAAAAACAAATCGCTGGGGGGAATTTTACCGTGAGTATTGAAAAATCCTTAGATTATCAAAAACGGTTCTTTACCAATTTTGCAGCAGCGTGGCGTGATCATTCAGACCTTGATCTTTATCGGGGAATTGATGCAACCGCTGATGCATTACGGCTCGACTTATCTGAAGTTCCAGGCTACATTTTAGCCTATGACAAACAAGCACAAGCTGAGTTACGTGCCTATTTACAAAAGGGGCTCATTCAGTGGTTACAAACTTACATTCCATTTTTCGAAATTAGTTCTGATGGCGTCGTGATGTTTGGTGATTGGTACCACCGGCGGCAATTCGGGGTACTTGACGTTTGGACGCGGCAAATCATGCAGTACGCTGATGAAGAACGGCAAATTTTACCTGATTTAGAAAATTACGCGGCCGATCCCGAAAATTATTTAAAGAAACGGCTAGCCAGTTTGCACGATGATATTTTTGCTGATGCAGACCACCTGCAAAGCCAGTTGGAAAAAGCACAGCACCAAGAAGCAGAACAACCAGAGGCCCCGACGCGTAGCAGTCGTGACCGGAATAGCAGTGGTGGTTTTAAAGGTTTGATGAAAAATTTAATCGACCAACCAGATAGCCAGACAGCGGAAAAACCGCAAACACCAGAAAATGGTACCATCGCTAACTTACAAGCACAATTAAAAACTGAACGTGCCGCGGCTCAAGCACGTTACGATGAAGAAAAACGGCAATTACAGGTTAAAGCTGCTGTGACAAACTATGAATACCAAGCCATCATGAGCCAATACAGCTCAGTAACACAATTTGAAAATTCATTGCAACACATTGCAGATAGCTACATGGCAAGCCTTGAAGCGGGCCCACAATTAGCAGCACAAAAAGGGAGTGATGATGATAATGCTTAATTTTAAACAGCCAAAATTGCGTGACATCATCAAAGCACCAGCCGCAATTGCTAAAACAAGGAAAGCATTAATTCAACTGTACCGTCAAAAGCGGCAATTACTGACCGATGATCCCCACTGGGCGCATAATGACGCCGCATTAGCTGAATTTGGTGCAAGCTACACACGCCTATTCATGGACAAATTGTGGGAAAGTTTCAATGAAGCTGAGACCATTGGCGATTCTGAATTATTAGCGCATTTATGGCTACAAGTGACGCAACAAGAACATGGCACAGCAATTCACGTTAACTACGCGGACGATCAAGGGGCTAATCACCTATTATTTACCATTGACCAAGCTATGCAGACAAACGCCCACCTGACGGCCCATCATTTACCGCAATTAGCAGATCTTAACGCTGAAAAGCCACATTACTTATTAACCGATCAGATGTTTCCTGCTTTGCTGAAAATGATTAATTTGCTTTATGAAGCTGATCTACGATTTTTATCACCACAAGAAACGATCTTGCAACCAGTTAATGGTTTGCATTTCAACATTCAATTTCCTGAAACCAAAACCATGACTTCCACGTTAAAGGTCAGCAATAATGTGGCTACCCCGGTAAAAATTAACTTGGAAATCAACCACTATGCCGTACGCCACTATCAAGTTACCGATGAATCCGATAACGACGTGACAGATCTGGGTAAAACCAATTTATCTAGCCAAGGCACATTTAGCTGGCAAGCCAAACACTTACCAGAGTTAACCAACCAGACGTTAACGTTAACGGTTGAAGCTGTCGCCATCGATGCCCTGCCTTGTCTCGATGATTTATTTGTTCTGGCTTCTAGCCACAATATTTTAATGCGAGCAGGCAAGGATAGCGGACATTATCAATTAGAATTACCGAACAAACAAGCCTTGGGGCTCGATGTTGATTCTGTTGCCGAAACGCTGACACTGCAGTATCCAGACGAAAACACACAAATTTATGAACTTTGTAAAACTTATCCATTTTTGGGTCAGTGGCTTGAAAAAACCTTGGCAACAGCAAGTAAAAAGTAACTCAATTTAAACTAAAAAGGCGCAGCGGACTATATTGCATGGTTCGCTGCGCCTTTTTTTATAATAAAGCATTCTGTTGCAGGTAGCTATTGTCGCCCAGCCCCTACCTTTTAATGCTGAACGTTACCATTAAACGTGACTGAGAAGACAGCTTCTTCCGTCACTCTTTTTTAATCGTTATAGCCTTGTGGGTGCTTTTGTTTCCACGCCCAGGCAGTTTTAATAATGTCTTCTACGTTATCATATTGGGGTTGCCAACCTAATTTTTCTCTGGCTTGGTGGCTATCTGCGACTAATGAATCGGGATCTCCGCCACGCCGCGGAGCAATTTTAGCCGGAATTGGTTTGCCTGTAACTTTGCGTGCTGCTTCCAACATTTGTTTATTGGAAAAGCCGGTAGATGAGCCTAAGTTAAAGGCCCGGCTAGGATGACCAGCTTTTAAGTATTTCAGCGCTAAAATGTGGGCATCCGCTAAATCTAGTACGTGGACATAATCACGAACATTGGTGCCGTCAGGGGTGTTATAATCATCGCCAAAAATCTGCAACTGTGCCCGTTGCCCGGCAGCAACTTGTAAAATAATCGGAATTAAATGTGTTTCTGGCCGGTGATCTTCACCAATACTGCCATCAGCTTTTGCCCCTGCAGCGTTGAAGTACCGCAGTGCAACAAACTTAATGCCATAAGCTTTATCAGCCCAGTGAATCATTTTCTCCATACTGAGCTTACTTTCACCATATGGGTTAATCGGTACTTGCGGATCATTTTCCGTAATCAACTCACTTTGCGGCTGACCATAAGTTGCAGCGGTAGATGAAAAGACCATGTACTTAACGCCTTGTTCTTTCATAACTTCTAACAAGACAATCATGCCATAAATATTGTTGTCAAAATACTTCAGCGGGTCCGTCATTGACTCTCCTACCAAGGAAAACGCATCTAAATGAATCACACCCGTAATTTTTTCTTGTTCAAACACATTGGTCAAAAATGCTTTGTCCCGCGTATCACCTTGATAAAAACGGGCTTTTTTGTTAATGGCAGCTAAATGTCCTGTCGATAAATTATCTACCACCACAACGTCTTGCCCTTTTTCAATTAAACGATCAACCATGTGGGAACCGATGTAGCCAGCACCACCTGCGACTAAAATTGCCATAATTACCCTCCTGCTTCTTAAGACTTATCAAATTAATTGTAGCACATAATGCTTTCCGGTTTTATGGCAACAAAACAGGATCAACGACATTTAATATACAAAATTTATTTTTCACAAAACGAAGCTAAAATAACACGTGTCATTGTGGTAAGCTAGTTTCAAATCGTGTAACAGCACACATTCTTTTCAGGACAAAATTTTTATCAAAAAATCAGTTCACAATCACCCTAAAATCGGTTATCCTATGCATAGCTGTTATGTAAGCGATTTCTATTTAAGGAGGATGATTTTCTGTGACTAAAGAAAAATACATTTTAGCCATTGATGAAGGCACAACCAGTACCCGTACCATTATCTTTGACCATCAAGGCAACAAAGTAGCGGATTCCCAACGTGAATTTCCGCAATATTTTCCTAAACCGGGCTGGGTAGAACACAATGCCAACGAAATCTGGAACGCCGTTTTATCCACCATTGCCAATGCTTTCATTGAATCTAGCATTAAACCTGACCAGATTGCTGGGATCGGCATCACCAACCAGCGAGAAACCACCATTGTGTGGGATAAAAAAACCGGACTCCCCATTTATAACGCCATTGTCTGGCAATCGCGGCAAACCAGCCAAATTGCCACTGACTTACAGGAAAAGGGATACGGCGATTTAATTCATGACAAAACTGGTTTGTTAATCGATGCTTATTTTTCTGCCACTAAAATTCGTTGGATCCTTGACCACGTGCCAGGTGCACAAGAACGAGCCGAAAAAGGCGAGTTGCTTTTTGGCACTATCGATACTTGGATTGTTTGGAAACTTACCGGCGGCGACGTTCACGTTACAGACTACTCCAATGCCAGCCGAACGATGTTGTTCAATATCCATGAGTTGACTTGGGACAAAGAAATTTTGAAAATACTCAACATCCCGGAAATTATGCTGCCAGAGGCACGGCCCAACTCTGAAGTTTATGGCAAAACTAAGGACTACCATTTTTATGGCAGTCAAGTCCCGATTGCCGGAATGGCCGGGGATCAACAAGCGGCGTTATTCGGCCAGTTAGCCTTTGAGCCTGGGATGGTTAAAAACACGTATGGTACCGGGGCCTTTATCGTGATGAACACCGGGGAAAAGCCACAATTATCCGATCATGATTTATTAACCACCATTGGCTATGGAATCAACGGCAAAGTGTACTACGCCCTTGAAGGGAGTATTTTTGTTGCTGGTTCGGCGATTCAATGGTTACGCGATGGCATGCGGTTAATTGGCACTGCTCCAGAATCAGAAAAACTGGCTTTAGCTTCTAAAAATAGCAATGAAATCTACGTGGTTCCAGCCTTTACCGGTTTAGGCGCACCATACTGGGATTCCGATGCTCGTGGTTCTGTTTTCGGCATCACCCGGGGCACCACTCGCGAAGATTTCGTCAAAGCCACCTTACAAGCCGTTGCTTATCAAACTCGCGATGTCATCGACACCATGAAAATTGATTCCGGCATTGATATTCCATTATTAAAAGTCGATGGTGGTGCCGCTAAAAACGATTATTTGATGCAATTTCAAGCGGACATCTTAAACACACCGATTCAACGGGCACATAATTTAGAAACAACTGCTTTAGGTGCTGCTTTTCTAGCCGGCTTAGCCGTTGGGTATTGGAAAGATCTTGCTGCTTTAAAGGCAGAATACACCCCAGGAAAAACATTTAAACCGGCTATGAAAGACACCGAACGCCAAGACTTATACAGTGGTTGGCAAGAAGCCGTTGCTGCAACCCAAACGTTTAAACATCGTCCAGCAAAGTAACGTCGCTGCGCTCACAGCGCATGAGGAGGAATGACCATGACCTTTTCAGCAACAACCCGCGCGCAAAACATCGCACGCTTAAAGACAGAACCATTAGACCTTTTAATTATTGGCGGCGGCATTACCGGTGCCGGTGTTGCCATTCAAACTAGTAAAATGGGGATTAAAACCGGCTTAATTGAGATGCAAGACTTTGCTGGCGGTACTTCTTCGCGTTCTACTAAATTAGTTCACGGTGGCATTCGTTATTTAAAAACATTTGATGTTGAAGTGGTGTCCGATACGGTTAAAGAGCGTGCAGTAGTCCAACAAATTGCACCACACATTCCCCGGCCAGCACCCATGTTATTGCCAATTTACGATGAACCAGGTGCTACTTTTACCCGCTTTTCTGTTAAAGTTGCCATGGATTTATATGACAAACTAGCAAATGTCACAGATCCGCGCTACGTTAATTATCTGTTATCTAAAGAGGAAGTGCGCAAACGCGAGCCACTTTTAAATCCAGAAAATTTAGTCGGCGGTGGCGTCTACCTAGATTTTGTCAACAATGATGCCCGGTTGGTCATCGAAAACATCAAACGCGCACACGAAAACGGTGGTATTATGGCAAGCCGGATTCAAGCGTTACAACTGCTGCACGGTGAAAATGGCCGGTTAAATGGCGTTCATGTTAAAGATAGATTAAGCAGCGCAGAGTTCGACATTCACGCTAAACTAATTTTGAATACCAGTGGCCCTTGGTCAGATCTTGTTCGGCAACTGGATCCAAAAAATACGGCCAAACCACAGATGCGGCCAACTAAAGGTGTTCATTTGGTGGTGCCATCAGACCGACTGCCAGTACCACAACCGACTTATTTTGATACAGGTATGCACGACGGTCGGATGACTTTCGTGGTTCCTCGGGGTGATAAAACTTACTTTGGTACCACGGACACTGACTACCAAGGTGACTTCAGCCATCCAACTGTCGAACAGGCGGACGTGGATTACCTATTAAAAATTATTAACCACCATTACCCACAAGCACAGCTCACCCTAAATGATATTGAAGCAAGTTGGGCTAGTTTGCGGCCGCTAATCGCTGCAAATGGTAGTTCAGACTATAATGGTGGCCAACCTAGCAAACTATCTGACCAGAGTTTCAAGTCACTAATTGATGTGGTTCAACGCTATGAAAATCAGCAGGCTAGCCGCAATGATGTTGAGCAAGTGGTTAACCATTTAGAAAAAGCACTAAACGAAACTAGTACCAACCCATCATCTGTTTCTCGTGGCAGTGATTTATCCGTCACATCTGATGGTTTGCTCACCTTAGCTGGTGGTAAAATTACCGATTATCGTAAAATGGCTGCCGGTGCTGTCGCATTAATTCGTGATTTACTGGCAAAACAATTTAATTTGCAATTTGCACCCATCAATTCTAAACAATTAACAGTATCCGGTGGTGATTTAGACCCTGCACAAGTACCAGAAGAAATCGCGGCGCTAGCACAAATTGGTGTTGCCAAAGGCTTACCCCAAAAAGAAGCCGAAAAACTAGCTAATTTATACGGGACAAATGCCAAAATCATCTTCAATCAAAACTTAGTGCCATTGCCGGGATTAAGTTTGGCCGAAACATTGAGCTTGCATTATGCCTTAACAGAAGAAATGGTGTTGTCCCCGGTAGACTACTTTTTACGTCGAACCAATCATTTATTATTCCAGCGTGAAAGCTTAGACGCCCTTAAAGCCCCTGTTTTAACCGCCATGGCAGCGGCATTAAATTGGGATGAAACTGAAAAACAACGGCAAGCACAACAATTAGATCAAGTGATTGCTGAATCTGATTTAACCGCATTAAAGCATAACTAAAACGAGGTGACCAGAATGAAAGATCCGCTATCATTACAATTATTAGGCGAATTTGTCGGCACAGCACTTCTTGTTCTACTTGGTGACGGTGTCGTCGCTGGTGTTAATTTAAACAAATCTAAAGCCCAAGGTGCTGGCTGGGTAGCCATCACCATTGGTTGGGGAATTGCCGTTACTTTAGGCGTTTATGCCTCTGCTTTCCTTAGTCCAGGACATTTAAATCCAGCAGTTTCATTAGGCATGGCAGTCGCCGGTAAATTTCCTTGGGCATACGTTCTGCCATATTCCATTGTTCAAATCGCCGGTGGTTTTGTTGGTGCGGCGTTAGTTTGGTTACATTATGGCCCACACTGGCGGGTAACTGACGATCAAGAGGCCATCTTGAGTACTTTTGCCACAGTTCCGGCAATCCGTAGTTACGCCGCAAACTTTATTAGTGAATTAATCGGTACGATGGTGCTGCTTTTCAGTCTGCTCACCTTTACTCGGGGAGATTTCACCGCTGGCTTAAACCCATTAGTCGTCGGTGTCTTGATTCTTGCGATTGGGTTATCTTTAGGTGGCCCCACCGGATATGCGATTAACCCTGCCCGGGATCTTGGTCCGCGAATGACCCACGCAATTTTCCCAATTGCTAATAAAGGCAGTTCAGATTGGGCTTACAGCTGGGTACCCGTTGTCGCTCCAATGGTCGGCGGTGGCTTAGGCGCTTGGTTATTCACGTTGATTCCTTAAATTTTAACCGCAAAAACACTAAGTGGTACTAGTTATCACTTAGTGTTTTTTTATGAAAAATTAATTTATGCAGACACACTTACGCGCACAACGGCTTTGGCGATCAAGGCTAAAAATGCCTTTTTAATCACTTGGCAAGCGCTTTATTTTCTGTTATATTAAACATATGAGCAATCATTCATATAATCTAAATCAAGAGAGGGGTGAGCGTTTGACAAATAAAGAAAAACAAGCGCCATTTATTATTGGGATCAGCCTGAATATGATTTACATTATCGCAGAATTATCCTTTGGTTTTGCCACTGATTCAATGGCGCTAATTGCCGACGCCAGCCATAATTTCAGTGATGTTTTAGGACTTGCCGTTGCGTGGTTAGCCGTTTGGCTCAGTCAAAAGGCCCCAACTGCTAAACGCACGTATGGCTATAAAAGTGCGTCTATTTTAGCTGCTTTATTCAATGCGGTTTTCCTGTTAATCGCCATTGGTGGAATCATCACCGAAGCTGTTCAACGGCTCTTTCAACCTACGACGCCACACGGCTGGACGGTGATCATCGTTGCAGCTATCGGTGTGGTCATCAACGGTTTTACGACTGTTTTATTTGTTAAAGGCCAAAAGGATGACCTGAATGTTAAAGGCGCGTTCCTACACATGGCAGCTGATACCGGTGTTTCTATCGGTGTTGTCCTAGCTGGTGTGGTCATGCTCTTTACTAGCTGGACTTGGTTAGACCCGGTTGTCAGTATTTTAATCGCCATCATTATTTTAATTGGGACTTGGGAATTATTGCGTGATGCGATTAATTTATCCTTAAATGGGGTCCCAAATGATGTGGACATTGATGGCGTGACGCGTTGCATCACATCCCAACCATCGGTCTCCGAAATTCACGACTTACATGTCTGGGCAATTGGAACCACTGATAATGCGCTCAGCGTCCACTTAGTTCGGAATACCGCTAAGGGTAACGATGGCTTTTTAAACAATTTAGACCGGCAGTTACGCACCAACTATAATATCCAACACATCACCATCCAAATTGAATATGGCGACTGTTCGCAGTTTAACCATGTAGAAAACTCGATTTAAACTTTCCCTTCATGGTAGAATAGCCTTACAACTTCTTTCATGGAAAAGGTGATCGCAATGCAAACATTACAACGCTACGCATGGTTACGCGCTTTGATTTATTTAGTGTTCGGAATCAGCATTTTCTTGTTTCCGCGAGCTATTTTTCAATTTAGTGTTTATTTAATTTCATTTTATTTGTTGATTTCCGGTGGCTTAAACTTAATCACTGCCTTTCGTCTTCGGCGGCAGAGTCCATTTTATACATCTGATTTAACTAGCGGTTTTTTCAAAATTGTCGCAGCATTATTTGTATTACTTTTTGCTCGGGGCATTGTTAGTATTTTACCGCTTTTCTTAGGCATGCTGCTTTTAGTTTATGGCGTCTTCAAATTCATCCAAACCCACAATCACCGTCAATTTGTTAACGTTGTCCCTTGGAGTGGCTTCATTTACAGCATTTTAATTATCATTGCTGGTCTTTTGTTATTATTTAACCCATTCCGCAGCGTTTTATTAGGTTTTCAAGTCTTCGGTGTCGTTTTAATTTTAATGAGTATTGGCGAAATCATCGATTGGTGGCAAATTCAGCATAATCGGTAAATCAACACAAAAGTGAGCTTGATCAAACAGGAAACTGTCTGGTCAAGCGTGTTTTATATTATCCAGCTCAATGCACTTATGATTGGCCTAACCGCCAAGCCTGCATGATGTTAATTCCTGCTAAGCGCGCTAAAGTAAATGTTTTTTCTGTGGCAGCGGCTAAACTTAACGGTTCATTAACTAGTGGTAACACTAAATCAATGTTAGGCGTTGAGGTTAAAGCCAAGCTACGGCTGCCAACTACTGCAACAACTGCCTTACCAGCCTTTTTTGCTATTTTAGCCACTTCTGCTGGCAGTTTACCGTTTAGTGATTGTTTATCCAGACGACCCTCACCTGTGACAACTAAATCAGCAGCTGCAACTTGTTTCGCTAAACCGATTTGTTGCAATATATAAGGTGCGCCGGCAACTAATTTTGCTTTTAACAACGTGACTAGGCCAAAACCTAATCCCCCAGCAGCCCCGGTGCCAAGTGAAGAAGCCGCGTTGATGCCGGTACGTACCTGCACTAACTGTGCATAGCGCTGCATGGTGATATCACTACTAGGTAATTGCGCTTGGGTTAAGCCCTTTTGCTGTCCGTAAACATAGGTTGCACCTTGTGTACCAGTCAATGGATTTTGTACATCAGTTAATCCAACTAATTCCGTTTGGCGTAAACGGGGATCCAATTGCGTTAAGTCTAGTTGCACTACCTGATCTAAACCATTTAATCCTGGTGCGACTTCTTCTTTAGTTTTAGTATAAAAATGTGCGCCTAAAGCTTGCGCCATGCCTAAGCCACCATCGTTGGTCGCACTACCGCCTAAACCAATCAAAATACGGTGCGCCCCAGTATCTAAAGCACAACGAATTAATTCGCCGACACCATAAGAACTGGCCCGCAACGGATCTTCATGACCGTGTACACTGGGTAGCCCTACCGCTGCAGCCACCTCGATCACTGCTGTTCGATCATACACACCAAACTTCGCCGTCACTGGTGCCCCTAATGCCCCGGTAACTTGACTGGTTTGATAGTGACCATGATGCGCTGTCACCAAACTGGCCAAAGTTCCTTCACCGCCGTCAGCAACTGGCATCACGACGACTTGGGTAGTTGGTGCTACTTGTAAAATGCCCTGTTTAATCGCTGTTCCAATAGCTTGTGAACTGCCGCTACCTTTAAATGAATCTGTTGCAATCACAATTTTCATTAAATTACTCCTAACATTGCGTCATGATGCGTGTTACAAATCACTATAAAATACCACCGTGGACTTCTGCAACGTCATGAACAAGCACAAATGCTTGCGGATCAATGGCATGGATTTGTTTCACGACTTGCGGATAACGTTGATTTTCTACTACTAACATTAACATTTCCCGTTGTGTACCACTATAGCCTCCAGCAACCTGAATTGCCGTCAAGCCACGCGCCATATCAGTTATTAAAGCAGCTTTAACTGCTGCCTCATGAGCACTCAAAACGTAAATCACGCGTTTACGATCCAGACCTGTTTCAATGTAAGACATCAAAAGCGAAGTAATCACTAAGGAAAATAATGCTAAAATAAAAACTTCCAAGTTTGCTGTCCATAAATTGCCTAAACAAATTAGACCATCAATAACTAATAAACTCACGGCTGGTTTAATTTGAAACCATTTTTTTAAAATCATTGGTGGTACCGTCGTGCCACCACTGGAAGCATCCAACCGATATAAAATTGATACTCCTAATGCAAAAATCATGCCACCAACAATCACTGCTAATAATTGGCTGCGCACCACCATTACCTGTGGTGTCACCGCCAAACAAATCGGCAACACAAAACTACCAAAAGCAATTCGTGCCACAGTCGCCCGTTCCAAAAAAAGATAGGCTAAAATCAATAATAAACTATTAATCACTAAAACAACCACTGAAACTGGCCAGTTAAACGCCGCTTTAAACAAAATGGCAACCCCAGTCACGCCACCAGCGGCGATTTTATGTGGTGCATAAAATAAATTAATACTAACAGCTACAATTTCCAGCGCAACGATGATTAAAAGGAGCTGCTGGATTTGGGAACGGCTAATTCGCGGCATTAGGCCACCTCTTTTTCTGATTTAGGTCTCATTATGCCAGAAAAAGTTGGTAAATGCATTTTTGCGCATTTTCAGAAAACAGCTGTTTAAACTTGATGTGCGCCACGTTGCATAAAGCTTGCCTAGAAAGGAGGCAAGCAGTAACATCAATTTAAATGCTAATGATGTGGTCAATGACTGTTAGAATTTTTAGAATAAAAAAACGAACAAGTCCGCCGACTTGTCCGTTTAAATCATTATCTATTTCAACATTTAGTTAGATTAATTCAGCGACTTAGTACCAGCCGTTTGTCTGCCAGAAAGTCTTAGCAGCTGACCATGAACCATAACGTGATGTCACATAGTTGTTAGCCGCTTTTTCTTGGTTAGATGCTGAGTAATCACCATTTAAATAAGAAGCACTCAATTGATATTTACCAACATATTGGCCGTTGTTAGCAGAGTAGCTGCCGCCAGATTCCTTGTTAGCAATCCAAGCTTTTGCTGCTTCGTCTGAGCTTGATGCATTATTGCTGTTAGTTGTTGCCGCTTGTGTTTGTTGTTGTGATGCTGCGGCTTGTGGCTGCTGCGTACTTTGCTGCGTTGAGGCTGCCTGTGTCGTTTGTGTCTGTTGCGCTGCTTGCTGCGCCGTTGCAGCTTGAGAAGCTTGTTGCGTATTAGTTGTTGTTTGTTGTGCCTGTGGCGCCGTCTGTGTGGTTTGTGCAGCTGGTTGTGTAGCTGTTGTGTGTTGCTGTGCACCACCAGGTAAAGTATAGGTATGGCCAGCAAAAATCATGTGCGTATTTGCATTAATACCATTAACTTGTTCAAAGGCAGTAATCGAAACGCCATTTTCATTAGCAATTTTCGATACGGTGTCACCTGCTTGTGCAGTTACAGTTGCAGCACTTGCTTGTGCAATACCACCAACGAATAAACTAGCTGCACCGACAGTAGATAAAACCAACATCTTGATACGATTACTTAATAAAATAAAAATCACTCCTAAATGATTTGTCTATTTGCTTGTTAATAAAATGAACCTCGACATGAAATGTTGTTGACTTAATCAACGGTGATGATTATAGCAACTGCCTGTAACAAACAAATACCTAAATCGTTACAGAAAATGATTTTTACGCAATATTGTCACGTCGTTGTAATTTTTTGCAACACGATTTTGACGTAACGATCGTATGTTCTTATTTTGCTGGGGATGACATCAATCTATTTGAGATTACAAAAATCACGTTTTTTGCCTTAAATTGGCAAAATTTTTTTATTTTTAAGATTAAAATTCAATTAGAAAAGCTATTTTTTACGAAATTTCCTTTATTTTTTCAGAAAATTGCTAGTTTAAGCACCAAATCCTAATTGATAGTGGACATGACTTTGACCGCTTCCAGTCGTTTTGACCTGTAGTTGATCAGGGATTCGTTCTTGCAATTCTTTAACATGGCTGATAATTCCAATTATCCGGTGCTGATTTTCTACCGTTTCGAGCGCATCCAATGCAGTTTCCAGTGCATCTTCGTCTAAAGAACCAAAACCTTCATCAATAAACAGTGCGTCAATTTCAATGCCACCTGCTTCTTGTTGAATTACTTCACCTAAAGCAAGTGCCAAGGTCAACGCCGCAATGAAACTTTCACCACCTGATAACGTATGGACGCTACGGACAGCACCACAATTGTCATCATAAACATCGATTTCTAACCCAGTATCTGTCCGGTAGCTGCCACCTTTAGTTCTTAATTGAAATTGGTAACGTCCCTGAGTTAATTCACTTAAGCGTTGATTGGCAACTTGTAAAACTTCCTTTAAATAGGTCTGTAAAACGTAACGTTCTAAACTTAATTTTTGCGTGCCATCACCATTTGCCACTTCAGCTAACTGCGTTAATTCACTTAACGCAGCTAATTGTTGTTGAATACCAGTCAGCTGCTGGGTGGCTTGAGTCAAGACTTGTTGATTTTGTTGACAATCAGCCTTTAATTGGTAGTAGGCTTTTTCTCGTTGCCGCAGTACCGCTGTTACTTGGGCCAATTGCTGTTTCAAAGCGGCCAAATCAGGTTGTTGGGTCACAGTTAACCGTTGTCGCAAACTTTGTAATTGTGCTTTAACTTGAACTAATTGTTCATGATACTGCGTCAACTGTTGTCGCTTAGCAGCCAATTGCGGTAAGGCGGCCAATAATTGCAGCAGTTGTGTCCAAGTTTTTCCTGCTGTTTGTAGTTTTTGGTCCCGTTTAGTGCGCAATTGTTGCAATGTTTGTTTAATCAATACTAATTGTTGTGTTTGATCCTTAATCTCTGTTTGGTTGACCAAAACTGCATTGGCTGTTTGCTGTTGTTGCTGAGTTGCAGCCGCCATGGCTTGCTCTGCAGTGGTAATCGCTTGCTGCAATGTCTTTAAATGCTGTTGCAACGCAGCTTCATCAGGATAAGCTGCTGGCAATTGTGCTTGCTTGGATTGTTGCTGCGCTTTGATTTCATACTGTTGCTGTTGTGCTTGCTGCATTTGGGTTTGCTGCTTGATTCGGTGTTGTTCGTTAGTCGTCAATTCAACGTTTACTTGTGTCAACTGCTCCTGAGCACTTTCAATGTTTGCTTGTGCTGCTTGTGCCCGCTTCAAATCAGTTTGCGTTTGCTGACTTTGCTGGGCAATTTGAGCGGCCACTGCCGTGATCGATGTTGTTGCAGCTAACTCGGCTTGCCGAGCTAAAGCTGTGCAAGCTTGCTGCCAAGTTTGTCGCTGTGTGTGCAATGTTTTTACCGTACTAGCAACTTGTCCTGCCAAATTAGCGGCGGCTGCCTCAGCTTGTTGCCATTGCTGTTCTGCTCTTTGGTAGTCCTTTTCGCTGACTGGTGCTACTGCTTTTACTGCCGTCAGCGGGTGGGTGGTTGCCCCACAAACGGGACAAGGTTGTCCGGGCAGTAAGTCTTGTTGTAACCGGGCAATTTGCGTCGCTGCCCAATCACTTTTTATTTGCAAATAAGCTTGTTTCTTGATTGCCCGTTGTTGATTTAACTTTTCTAGTTGGGCCTGTTGTTGGCTAAGTGCTGCTGCTTGTGCAGTGAGTTGCTCATCTTGCTGTTGTAAGTCCTGCACCTGTTTTTGTAGCTGCTGTTGCGTTTGCTGTTGTTGTGTTAACTGCGACAACTGACGGCTGACTTGCGACGCCTGAGACAGCTTTTTTTCTAATTGCTGTCGCTGCTGTGTCAGTTTTGACTGGGCAGCAACTAATTGCTGCTGTTGCGCTGTTGCTTGCGCCACTGTTTGCTCAGCTCGCTGGGCTTGGGTTTTCAATTGCGTCAGCTCTTGGTACAGCGGCAATAATTGCTGCTCATGCTGTAGTTGCGTTTGCCGTTTAGTCTGTGCAGGTGCTTGTTGCTGCAGGGCGGTTAATTGAGCTTGCGCTTTTTTGGCAGTTTGCTGTAATGGCGTTTGTTTGGCCTGCAATCTTGCTAAATTTTCAGTTAGCGTTTGCTGCTGTTGCGTAGTTTGCTGATAACGTTGGACCAGTGCATGACAGCTTTGCGCCCATTCCAATGCACTAATTTCTTTTTGTAACGCCGTCATTTCTGGCTGTTTGGCAGTTAGTTCTGCTAAAGTTGCTTGCTTTTGAGCTTGTTCAACCAGCCACTTGGCCTGTTGTTGGGCCTGGGTTAAAGCATCCCGTTGCCTTTGTTCATCTGTTTGTGCTTGTTGCCAGCGATCCTTTGCTGTTGCCAATTGTGTTTTTAGCTCGGTAAGTTGTTGGTGCAATGCAGCGACGACATCATTAGGGTTAGCCGCCGTCGCGGCGGTTTGATAGGCTGCCGTCCAGTGTGCTTGCTGCAAAGTGGCATTGACTTGTTGATTTGCCTTGGTCAAAGCCGCAGCTGCCGTTTGCCGTTGCTTTTTAAGCTGCTGAGCCCAATTTGCATAAATCTGAGTGCCAAACAAATGGCGCAGCACTTTTTCTTTATGATTACTATCGGACATTAAAAATTTGCGGAATTCACCCTGAGGTAACAACACGATTTGTGCAAATTGATCAGCATCCAAATGTAGCAGCGCTTTGATGTATTGATTGACTTTCGTTACTTTAGTGAGTTCATCAACTTCTTTTTCAGCTGCATAAACTTGTAAAGTCACTTTAGCCGGATGATTGCGATAACCCTTTCCGCGCTTTTTTGGCACTAATTGGTCTGGCTGGCGCGTAACCACATATTGGCGTTGGCCGTGGGCAAAGTGCAATTCAACTTGTGTTAACTCGCCAGGAGCAGCAAAATCAGAACGCAACATTTTACCATCACGTTCTCGCCCAGAAGTTTCACCAAACAAGCTGTAGCATAAAGCATCAAAAATGGTCGTTTTTCCGCTGCCAGTTTTACCACTGATTAAAAATAAGGGTAAACTGTCAAAACGAGTAAAATCCACTGTTTCCTGCGCATAAGGTCCAAAATTTGTCATGGTCAGCTTTAATGGTCGCATTATTTGTCCTCCTTTCGTGCTGCTTTTAATGCGCTAGTCGCCCATTTTTCTTGCTGCGTAGTTAAAGCCTGCCCAGTAGTCTCTTTGAAAAAGTCACTCAGCAACGCTTCTGGGGCTAAGCGGCGAATCTTTTTTACCTGCGTCGGCGCAACATCCCGCCCATTTTTACGGGTTAAGCTAATGATGTGCGGATAGATTTGCCGTAATGTTTGCATCACGTTGGGAATCACTTTGGTGTCCGTTAAATTAATCGCTAAGTAAGCGTCGCGGTCTTGCTTGTTATAAAAGGCCGGTGTCGTCAGTTCCGCAAAACTTGCCGTCAGTTCTTGCAAATCACGTTTCGGCGTTAAAGGCAGAAACTGCGTTTGAAACGGATCCGTGTCCACTAACCAGACGCCTTTTTGCTGATTAGCCTCTGAAACTGAAAACTTTAGTGGGGAGCCGCTATATTTAATCCGTGGTTCATGCAGTGCCGTTTGATTGTGTAAATGCCCTAACGCAACGTAATCAAACTTTTGCAAAGCAGTTAGCGGCACGGCATCTAAGCCGCCAACAGTTAATGCAGTTTCAGAATCACTTTTCTGACTCCCTGCCGCAAAGAAGTGAGCCACTAACACCTGTTGCTTGTCTGGTGCAAATTGCGCTTGCATCGTCTGTACAATTTTTGGCATAGCTTGAGCAATTGTGTGAATTTTAGGATCTGCAAAATATTCACGAGCTGCAAACGGCTCAAAATAGGGCAGTAAAAAGAATTGTGTCTTTTTAATTTCAATTGGGGTAAATGCTTGCGCTAATTTTGTATGTAAATAAAACTGTGTCGCCTTAAACCAAGGCCGGCCTGTATCTAGGCGAATGGCGCTATCGTGATTTCCTGAAATCACTAATAAGGGTAATTTTGCCTTTAAATTAATCGTCTGTAGCATCCGGTTAACTGCGGCAACTGCCTGCTCGTTAGGTAATGCGCGGTCATAAATATCACCAGCCACTACCACCGCATCGACTTGGTACTGCTGGGCTAATTTTAAAATCTGTTGAAAAGCAGCTTCTTGTTCTGCTTGTAATGAATACGCGTGCAATTTTTTGCCAATATGCCAATCTGCTGTGTGCAAAAAGCGCATGCCAACACCTCCATGACGTTACCATACCTAGGGAAACATACGTTTGTCAAGGTCACTTAAAATGAGGTTAACCATCATCGTAATAGTTAACCTCATACCCGATTAAAATTAATTATAATCACATTTTATGACCAATTACTGGTACTTACTAGTTAATCGCTGCCGTAAACGTGGTTTAACAAGCAGCTGTTTCCGTTTGCCATGCTTCAACTCGGCGGTTTGCGCCATAGTTGAATGGTCAACGTCTGTAGCATGAAAGATTTTCGGCACGAAAATCTCCCTTTTTTGCGGAATAGTAGCTACAAATCGGAACCATTTGCTTCGCAAATAGCCCCGATTTTAGGCTAATACTCAACAGCTAAGCGCTTGTTAAACCACTCTTTCGTCATATACTAGTTCTATTTGGCTTTTGTGGGGAGCAAAGTTTATACTGCTGATGGGTTGTTGTAATATTTTTTGGTACTCATCTAATACATCTGCTGGTAACGGTGTAAATTGATGCAGTTCATCAATTACTTGCGTTGTTGTGGTCATGGTTTGTAAATCAATGAAAATGCGGATCTTACCCAGTACATCTGACAGTAAATCTGTTAAAACACTGTTGGGTTTCCCTGTTTTGTCAGTCATCACAATTTGCTGCACGTCCACTGGCACGTGATTGATGGTTACCATTTTCAATACGTCAAATACCGTTATCATCCTCGACACCTCACCATTTTTATCGCTACTTTATCCCTCATTATAGCTGTCTAACGCTAAATAAGCTACCTCGAATCCAACCGCCAAAGTAGCGTCTTAAAGACATAACGTTGTTTTGCCACTATCTGTGTGCGGCCAGCAAATTTTTGTTGCAACCACTGATTAAAACGCAGCTGCTGCCGCCAATTTAATTGATCTAACCACTCAGCACGCAACATTTCAGGTGTCACTGCTTCTGTTAACTGATAAGTAAACTGCTTCTGCCACGGTTGAAAGCCCAATTGCCGAACGACTTGCTGATAAGCTGTAAAAATCGCTGCATCGTCAGTTGGATCATATTCTGGCGTTATGGTCAGTAATTTTTGAATCTCTGCTGTCAAACTATCGTGATGAACCACCGCACGATTTAACACCGCATATTTTGTTGCTAAGCGACTGAAAGCAGCCACTGCAGCGGGTTCTAAAGGGAGCATACTGGCAAACACCACTTGGGCGCGCGGTTTAAGCGCAAGTTGCTGCCATGCACCTAAGTTAACTGTCACATTGGTTAACTTAGCCGCTTTTATTTTCTGCTGCGCATAAGCTAACATGCGCCGTGAAATATCATTGATGATAACCTGCTGGGCAACGTGGGCAAATGGTAACGCAAAGCGTCCTGCGCCCCCACCAACATCTAACACTTGGGCGTGTGGCAGGATTTGCTGTTGGCACAAATAAGCGGTTAAATCAGTGGTAATGACCAAACGTGATTCATTTTGCGCCGCCACATAATCTGGTGCAAATTCATTCCAAAAAGCAGCGATTTGTTGGTTATTCATTTAAATCTTCACACTTTCTGTCGCTAATTAATATCACACATTGCTTTTTATAATATACCGTAATCGATTCAGCGTCGCCTACTCAACATTAGATTGCTTGGATCACTAGACAAACAGTGACTAAAGCCACCTAAAATGCTTGCTTCAACTGATAGGCAGTAGTTAAGCCAGTTCTAATCTGGACTAAGCTTTGTTGACACCGCTGTTGTAAGGCTTCAACACTGGCTGTTTCTTTTTGATCCGTCAATGCTGCTGCCAATGTGGTCAAACTAGTGACATAAGTTTGGTATAGTGAGACTAACAGTTTATGTTGCTGCTGATATTGAACCGGTACTTCTAATGCTTGAAACCGGTGAATCAACTTTTTAAAATTCATCAAGCTACGTTGAAAATTGACTGCTAGTGCTTGACGTTCAGCATCCGCTGCTTTTCCAGTTGGCAACGCCTGATAGTGTTGGTAATAATCACGAAAACCTTGAACGTACATCTTTAATTTCGTAATCATAAAAGTCACACATTGTAAATAGCGCCGTTGTAAGTCGATTTGCGTCATCTTAATGTCTCCTTATTATTTAATTAATTCATTCAATCTAGCATTAAATAATAGGGGTCGCAATAAAAATGCTGTATGCTAATAAAAGCGCTAAGAGACAATCGTTTCTTGGACAGGAACTAGGAGTTGTATCATAATGAGAGTAAATCTCACTGGTAAAGGAAGATCATTTCATGCAAGTAATGACAATTAATCAGTTTGGTAGCGCTAAAGCTTTAACCATTCAGAAACGGTCCAAGCCAGCAATCAGCGCCACTCAAGTTCTGGTTAAAGTTCATGCATTTTCAGTTAGTCAATTAGACGTGTCACTACGAACCGGCCAGTTAAAGGGTAAAATCAACGCTGAATTTCCTTTAACCAGTGGTTGGGATTTAGCGGGCGAAATCATTGCGGTGGGAGAACAGGTCACTGATTTTCTTGTTGGCGATGCTGTTTTAGCACATTTGCCTTTGACCACGCCAGGTGCTGCAGCAGAATACGTTGCCGTAGAAGCGGCGCACTTAGCCTATAAACCTAAAAACGTTTCTTTTTCTTCGGCAGCAGCCTTGCCCAGTGCCGGCTTAACTGCTTGGCAAGCCATTGTTACCCACTTGGCCGTTTATCAAGGCGAGCAGCTTCTGATCACCGCCGCAGCCACCTGTACTGGGCAATTGGCAACGCAATTAGCCGTTGGAATCGGTGCACAGGTAACTCTGATCGCTCCCCACGACGCTAAAGCTTTAAAACAAACCGGTGTCCAAATTTATGAAAGCACCGCTACTATCCAACAAAAATTTGCCGCCATTTTAGACTTAGCTGTACCACCGTTAAACAACCGTGATTTTTTAAGGCCAGACGGTACTTATTTTGCGGCCGGATCTGCCTTTTGCCCCCAAGCGGATGGCACAGAATTACAGCATTTAGTCGACTTACTCAGTCATGAAAAATTAGCCCTCACCATTAAACGCCAATTACCTTTTTCCGAATTAGGTTTAATTACCGCACAACGTTTAGTTGAAGCTGGGCCTGAAACCGGGAAAATCGTCGTTAACGTGATTGCTGATTAATACTATTAAGCCGTTGATGCTTTAAACTAGGAAAAATCCAAACATCAGCGTAACCGACAATGGTGCCTTGAAACAGTAAAGCAAAAATAGTCCCAATATTGACCGCATGAATTTGGTGCGTCAGTAATACTAACACCACAATCACAATAATCGGCGGTGTATAAGCGGCCAGTTGTGCTTTAACTGCATTGCCACGCAAATACTTAAAGCGCATAATCTGCATCATATCATCAAGTGGGTGTAAAATAAGGTTTACCCGTTGATAAATTGAAATTGCAACGCCAATTAGCACCACACCAAATAAATCTAGGATGATTTGGGCAATTAAGGGTAAATGCGTTAAATGAACTGGCCGTAACAGCGTGGTAAAAAAGCCCACTAAATAACTAAACGGCAGCATAAACAACAAATTACCCGCAATACGACGTAAATCAACTTCGCGCAACATGCAGATATTTGCTATGATGCCAAAGACACCTTCCATGACTAACACTAAAGTTAAGGAAATCGGAATCACATAAATTAAATTTACCGCTGCAGCCGTCCACAAGGCACTACCTAAATTCAAAATCACTGTGAACGCGTTACCTAATGCATTAATCAACACTGAAAAAGTCAGGTAAAAAATTTGTTGCCCGACAGTTAACTTTTTAACAGCCATTTCATTCTCCTTTTTAATGTCATCTTTACTTGATTTGGTTTCAATTTAACAAATTTTCAATTAAAGTCATCCTACGAGTCAGTATACTGCCAAAATAAAATGTTACCAAACTGTAATCAGATTTAGTGGCTAAATCGCTGTTTTTTTAAACAATATTCAGTACAATTAAAGTAGTTAATCGGAAGGAACTGAGAATCGCTACAAACCAAAACTTACCGATTTACAATTATTTAGGACAGCTAATTCAGCTACAGCTCAATGTGCGCTATACTTTAGGGATTAAGGATGATTACATTTTAGCGCTCGAACCTGGGCAAAAACAGCTACGACTGCCTAATCTATTGGCTGCTTCAGCAGCACGTGTTTAAATTCAATCGTCAACAAGCAATTGTTGCAAGGAGGAAGTCATCATGACATGGGGAATTATTTCAACTTGGCAAATGAGCCTAAGTGGCGTTGCTAAAGCTGCAGAACAATTAGATAGTGGTCGGCCCAGCGGCGATGCCATTCAAACGGCCATTGAAGATGTAGAAAGCAATCCGGCTTTCAAAAGTGTCGGCTATGGTGGCTTACCGAATGCAGAAGGCACCGTCGAAATGGATGCCGCATTTATGAACGGTGACACTTTAAGTATTGGTGCAGTCGCTGCTTTACACGATTTTGCCCACCCCATCGCGATTGCCCGCAATTTATCCCACGAACAACTCAACAATTTCTTAGTGGGCAGCGGTGCCGATGATTACGCCCAACGGCATGGCTTTACTGGTAAGAACATGCTCACCACCGATATGCAGCGTTATTGGGGCAAACAAGTCCGTAAAAACGCGACCCGGCACGATGTCTTAAACACGCACGACACAGTTTCGGCAATTAGTTTAGATTACCGCGGGCGGTTGCACACTGGCACTTCAACCACTGGTATTTTCATGAAAGCTAAAGGACGGGTTGGCGATGCACCACTGCCTGGCGCTGGTTTCTACTGTGATAATCAGGTGGCTGGTGTGGTGACCACAGGTTTAGGTGAAGATTTGATGAAAGGCATGTTGCCCATTCGGATTAATGAACTGATCCGCAATGGTGCGACACCCCAAGAAGCTTGCAACCAAGTGGTTTACCCATTTGTCGATGCTTTATATCAGCGTAGTGGCCACATTGGCGCCGTATCCGTCATCGCCTTAGATAAAAAAGGTGATTGGGGAGTAGCTACCAACACCGCATTTACGTTTGTTGTGGCTACCGATCAGTTAGCACCGACGATTTTCAAAGCTGAACGCGGTAAAAACAATACCACCGTTATCGATGAAAAAAACGTTTAGCGGCTATCTTTGTGGTGCGGAACGAATTTTACTGGCGCCAGCACCGGCAACATTTCAGTTAACGTTGCAATTTAGCGCCCGACAGTGTCCAACATTATATTTACCAACGGATAATCAACGCCAAGTGCCCGTCAAATTAATCGTTAACGCGGCTCACCACCACTTACAGCTCCAAAGCAAATCACTGCAGCAAACTTGGTTATTATTTCCTAGTTTACACCCTAAATTAAAAGTAACTGTTGAACCGACTGGTTTCAGCTGGCAATATGGGTGGCAAAACCACCAAGTTGCTTTAAAGCGACTGGCTTCACAGCGTTTGGTTATTTTAGCTAGTCAACAGCCTTTAGACTATCACCTGACGATTATGAGTTAAGATGTAAGCCACGACTTTCAAATTGAAAGTTGTGGCTTTTTTGCGCGACCGCATCATTTTCACAGCACTTCAGTAGCATAAATCACTGCAGAGACTTACACTAGACACATTGACCAAAAACTGAGGAAGGACTGGTTATGACCTATGCCAACTCAAAAAATCGATCACATTGAAGTTCGGGGCGGAAATGTTCATAATTTAAAAAATATTGATGTCGACATTCCGCTGAATCAATTTGTTGCTATTTCGGGCTTGTCTGGTTCAGGTAAAAGTTCATTAGCGATGGGCATTTTATATGCCGAAGGTTCCCGGCGCTATTTAGATGCACTCTCAACCTATACACGACGCCGAATTAGTCAAAACAAACGTTCTAACGTACAAGAAGTCCGGCACATTCCTTCTGCAATTGCTTTAAAACAACGGCCTAATGTCCCTTCTGAACGTTCTACAGTGGGATCGATGAGTGAAATTTACAACGTGGTGCGGCTTATTTTTTCCCGCTTAGGGTCGGTAGTCTGTCCCAACGGTCACCGCTTGCCACCTAGTTTAAAAATTGCCCAAGCGATGGATTTGCCTAATCAACCAGATAGCGGTATGGGCATGCTGACTTGCCCGGTTTGTGGTGTCCAATTTATGGCTCATTCCGCAGAAGATTTTGCGTTTAACGCTGGTGGTGCTTGTCCAAAATGCCACGGTACCGGCCAAGTTCGCGAGTTAGATGAAGCCAAATTAATTGGTGATGAGAACAAATCTCTGGCAGAAGGCGCCGTTGCTTCCTGGCATTTACCAGGGCGTAATTTTATGCCCACCATCGCCGCTAGCATGGGCGTTCGCATTGATGTGCCTTATAAAGACTTATCTGCCAAAGAAAAGCACTTAGTCTTGTACGGCGAAAAAAAGCAGTACCATGTGGACTTCCACACCTCTACCGGCCGAGTGTTCCATGCTGATAAAGCATTATACGAGAACGCCCACGCCGCAGTGTTAGACTCATTAAAAACTTCTAAAAGTGAACGTTCCATCAAAAAAATCAACCGTTTCTTCCACTTTTCAACTTGTCCAGTGTGCCACGGCTCCCGGCTAAATCCCGACTTACTCTCCCAATTAGTGGGTGAGAAAAACATTGCCCAGGTCAGTGCCTTGACGTTAGGGGATTTACCAACTTGGCAAAAAGAAACCATGCGCACTTTACCAGCTGACATGCACAACATGGCCCAAGTTTTGTTTCAAAATCTAACTGACAATTTAAAACCGTTATTAGAACTTGGTTTAGATTACTTAACTTTAGGACGAGCTGGCAACACATTATCGACAGGTGAATTACAGCGAATTCAATTAGCCAAAACATTGCGCACTGAAACTACCGGTGTTCTTTATGTTTTAGATGAGCCTTCCATTGGCTTACACCCTGACAACATCAAAGGGTTAATCAATATTTTTCGCGCGTTAATTGCACAAGGCAACTCACTAGTGGTGGTCGATCATGAAGTCGCGATTATCAACGCCGCTGACTGGGTGATTGAGATCGGCCCTGGCTCTGGTGATGCTGGCGGTCAAGTCATTGCACAAGGAACTCCCAAATCATTAGCCAAGGCACCACATTCGCTAATCAGTCCCTTTATGACTGGAACAGCGGATATTTTACATACCAAAGTCAAAACCCAAAGCGCCGCGATGACGACCCAATTAAAAGTGGACGGTTATTTTAATTTAAAAAACATTGATGTCACCATCCCGGGGAATCAAATCACCACTGTCACTGGTTTTTCTGGTGCTGGCAAAACCAGTCTAATTTTGGACAGTTTAGTGCCAGCAATCCGGCAGCGTAAACAAGGTGAAGGACTCCCGTCACAGGTCAAACAATTAAAAACCAAATTAACCGATGTTGTGAGTGTGGACTCAAAACCGGTGGGGAAAAATGCCCGCTCAACTTTAGCCACTTACACCACCATTATGGATCAACTGCGCCACCTATTTGCGCAATTACCAGCTGCCAAAGCGAAACATTACGGCATCGCCTATTTTTCTTACAATAATAAACAAGGCGCTTGCCCGCATTGTGGCGGTGTCGGCAGCATCACGTTAGACATTCAATATTTACCTGACATGGTGGAAGTCTGCCCATACTGTCACGGCAAACGTTTTAACCCAGAAATCCAAAAAATCCGCTGGAATGGCTATTCGATTGTTGATTTACTGGACTTATCGGTTAAAGAAGCGTTACCCATTTTCAAAAAAGTGCCGGCCATCTACCGGCAATTACGCTTACTAGATGAAATTGGCCTTAACTACTTACATCTAGGCGAAAGCACCCCGGCTTTATCTGGTGGTGAAGCCCAACGGTTAAAATTAGTGAACCAATTAAATAAAAAACAAGCCAACACATTGTTTGTCTTTGACGAACCTTCCGTTGGCTTACACCCAAAAGACATTCAGACTTTGCTAGGTGTGATGAATCAACTTAAAAGTAAAGGTGCTACCATCATTATCATTACACATGATTTAGATTTAATGCTCAATGCAGACTACTTAATCGATCTCGGCCCTAAAGGTGGTGCCGCTGGCGGCCGCGTCATGGCAACTGGCCAACCATTAAACTTAGTTCAAACTGAGCCAGCACCTAGTTTAACCTTGCAATACCTTAAAGCGCACGCGCAAAAATTTAACGTCCAGGCTTAATTAGCATCAATTACGACACTAAAAAACGGGGACAATTCACATCAGTGAGTTGTCCCCGTTTTTATCGTTAAAATTACTAATTGACTGCTTTTCAAAACCTAAGCTTCAAGCTAATAGCCATTTCTAATCATTTTAGCCAAAGAAACTCAACGATAACCAAAGTCCCAATAAAGTGACAAATAAAACTGGGATGGTGATGGTAATCCCAATCTTAAAGTAAGTTCCCCAAGCAATCTTGACATTTTTTTGTGCTAAAACATGTAACCAAACTAATGTGGCTAAGGAACCGATCGGCGTGATCTTAGGTCCTAAATCCGAACCGATAATATTGGCGTAAACCAATGATTGCTGCAGCAAGCCGCTAACATTAGCTTCTTTAATCGATAAGGCGTTGATCATCACCGTTGGCATGTTGTTCATAGCTGACGATAAGAATGCGGCCAAATAACCCATCCCCATGGTCGCAACAAAACGGCCCCCGGCGACGAAATGCTTGATGACTTGCGCCAATAAGACGGTTAAACCAACATTTTGTAGTCCATAAACCACGACGTACATCCCGATGGAAAAGAAAACAATGTTCCACGGCGCACCTTTAATCACCGCTTTAGTGTTCACAAATTGACTGCGCTGGCCGATCAACAAGAAAATAGCCGCAATACTTAATGCAATAAACGAAACTGGGATGTTTAAGAAACTGCTACTGAAATAACCCACTAATAACGCAGCTAAAACAACCCAAGCCACTTTAAACATCACCGGGTCTTTAATCGCTGTTTTCGGAGGCGCAATCTTTGTTGCGTCATAGTGTTTTGGCAGCGCCTTTCTAAAATAGAAGTACAAAATACTAATACTTGCGACTAATGAAAATAAGTTTGGCAGCCACATTTTCAGCGCATAAGCTGAAAAGGTGATCCCAAAGAAATCAGCCGACACAATGTTGACTAAATTACTAACCACTAAAGGCAGCGAGGTGGCATCAGCGATGAAGCCACTGGCAATCACAAAGGGAAAAATTTTGCGCTCATCAAAATCTAACGCCCGCACCATGGCTAAAACAATCGGCGTTAAAATTAATGCTGCGCCATCATTGGCGAATAAAGCGGCGACAATCGCCCCTAGCACCGCAATTAACACAAACATTTTAATCCCGTTGCCTTTAGCTAACCGGGCCATGTGTAAAGCTGCCCACTCAAAGAAACCAATTTCATCTAAAATCAACGAAATCAAAATAATCGCCACAAATGACAAGGTCGCATTCCAAACGATACCCGTTACCGTGCCAACGTCATGAAGCGTTACTACGCCAAAAATTAAAGCTAGTACAGCCCCGCCAATGGCAGACCAACCAATGGACAACCCTTTAGGCTGCCAAATCACCAAAACTAATGTTAATAAGAAAATCAAAATTGCCCAAAAAACTTGCATAATGCCTCCACTAATCCTTTATTTTGATCTAAAACTATTTTTAACGTAATTGTGTTTGCTCAAAATCACTTTGCCAAGGGATAACCGCAAAATGTTGCTGAGACAATGAGCGCACCTTTTCAATCCACGGGATTTCATTTTGTGCCCGCGCTTGCAGACAATCATTTGTCGTTGCTGTCGCTAACATGCTCTGGTTAACCACCCACCAAGTATGGGCAATTCCCGCGCGCTTTAAATCTACTTTTAACCGCAACGATTCATAAACGGGGGTCGTTTCTGGCAATGTCACCATCACAATTTCGGTTTGTGTCTGGTCCCGTAAGCGTGGTAGTAATTCAGTAATGGCTGGCGGTACATCACCAGTAGTTCGTGCCACCTCTTTGACGTAACGCTGGGTTGAATCTAGTAGCAATAGCGTATGCCCAGTAGGCGCCGTATCAATCACCATCACGTCACAATCTTTTTGGGCCACCATTTCTGCAAAAGCTCTAAACACAGCAATTTCTTGCGTACAAGGTGACCGTAAATCCTCTGCAATGTAGTCTAAATCAGCAGCTTCCATAGTTTGCTTTGCTTGTGTTAGCACTTGATTTTGATAGTCTCGTAAAACCTGTTTTTCGTCAATGTGACTCACACTAAGGCCAGGAACATCCAACTGAAATAAGTTTAAATGATCGGCCGGGTCCGTAGTGGCTAGATGAACCACTTTACCTTGTTGCGCCAAAGCTTTAGCTATTTTTACCGCAACGGTGGTCTTGCCCACACCGCCTTTACCCATGGTGAAAATCAGCCGTTTACCGCTTTGCTTTAAATCAGCAATCACGGACGTTAAATCTGGATAATCGTTAATAGTAGTGTTTTGTAACTTGATTGTGGGCTGTTTTTCCTGTAAAACTTGCTTTAATCGCGTGATACCAACAATGTTATATGGCCGTAAAGGAATCGAATATGCAGGTAATGTAGTCAGGTTAGCTGGCATCTGTGCAAGATCAGACTGTTGTTGTGTAAAGATTGCTTGTGAGGGCCGATCATTAGGCGTTTGCAGCACCCCATTTAGCAATAATATTTGCTGCTTAATTCCTGTATTAGCCAATTCAACCGCTGCCCGTGCCGTTTCTACCAAGGCGGCTTTTTGAGGGCGAGAAACCAACATTAAAGTGGTTAATTGCCTTTGATTTAAAGTCGCTACTGCCTGCTGGTACATGGCTTTTTTATCACCTAAACCCGCTAATTGACCTAAACAAGAAGCCCCATGCGTATTTTCATCTAAGTATTGATTCCACGCGGCTGGTAACTGCAACATTCTTAACGCATGCCCAGTTGGTGCCGTATCAAAGATAATATAATCAAATTGCTGCTTGATGTCCGGATCCGTTAAAAAATGAGCAAATTCATTAAAAGCGGCCACTTCAACGGTACAAGAACCGGATAATTGTTCTTCCATGTTCGCAATCGCTGCTTCCGGTAATAATTTTCGGTAAGGGGCAACCACACTTTCCTTATATTCCGCCGCTGCAGTGACGGGATCGAAGTTTGCTGCCCACAAACCAGCGATTTGCGAAATTTGGCGGGGTTTATTGGTTAGTTCAGTGTGAAAAACATCTTGCAGATTACTGGCTGGATCAGTTGACACTAGCATGACTTGTTTACCAGCAGTTGCCAAATTAACTGCCGTGGCACTGGCAATCGTGGTCTTGCCCACACCACCTTTACCAGTAAAGAAAAGATAGGGCGTTAATGCTAAACGCTGCGGAAAATAATTTTTCATGTCACTCGCCTCCAATTGACTGTCCCTTACATAGACCTCTATCTATGTATAAAGCAAAAAGATAGGCCATTTATGCATGGTTAAGCATAAATAAGCCCAAATAACCTGTTAACAACACCCACCATTATCCTTGGTTCCAGCCGTTTCAGTTTGTGCTAAAGACACATGGGTTAGCTGGGATAATTCTGCAAGTGATGGGTAAGCCCCTTTTTTCACAATTTTATGGTCCACTAAAGTAAGCGGTAATGCTTCAGCTCCATCGGCCTTGATTGCTGCTAAAACGGCTTCATTTTGACTGAAAGCTTTAGGATCTTGGCTGAGGTTAAACCGCTTTGCGGTAACACCCGCTGTTTTTTGTAATGTTTCAAAGGCTGTCGTAATCATCAGTAACTCCGGATCAACCGTTGGTCCACAGACTCCAGTTGAACAGCACAGTGCGCGTTCATAAAGTGTAATTTCCATGACTCGTCAACTCCTTTAGCCTAATTTTGGGCCTGATGGCAGATACAATCTGCATCCGCACGCAATAATGAATCAGTATTTTGTTTAAACGTCGTAATAAAATTAGGATCTAACCAATAATGCTGCCACTTGCCCGTTTTCTTCGCCTTAACAATCCCAGCTTTTTGAAGAATCTTCATGTGGTGGGATAAAGTCGGCTGTGAAAAATCAAAATGCTTTAAAATATCGCAAGCACATAAAGAGCCACAGGATAAAAGATCAATAATTTTTAAACGGTTGGGCTCTGCCATGGCTTTTAACATATCAGAATAATTTTGGTACTTCATGTTTCACCTCGAAGCGTTTACATAGATAGCCATCTATGTAAAGAATACAAACAATTGGACTAGAAGTCAACCTTTTTTAGCAATAAAAAAGGCAGTCCCAGCATTTTACTGAGACTGCCTTATTCTAGTTAAATTAATAAACCGACCATTTATTTAACGGCCAATAACGCCAAATGATCTTGCCTTCAATTTTGCTCCGCGGGACAAAACCAATCAACCGACTATCTTTAGAAATGGGCCGGTTATCCCCCATCACAAAATAACTATCTTTAGGAACCTTAGTAGCATGATTAGTGGCCGCTAATGATTTCAAGGAAAAGTTTTGGGTGAATAGCCCATTATTATCACTGGCCCACTGTTCTTCGTATGCTTTTAAGTACGGTTGATCATATTTTTTACCATTGATGTACATCACATCGTCTTTAGAAGTCACGGTATCGCCAGGTAGACCAATGATCCGTTTAATGTATAGCGCGTTATCCGGCGCGTGCAAAATCACCACATCACCACGTTTCAGGCTAGTATGACGCCAAGCTAATACATAATCATTATTCATAAAATTGGGTGCCATCGAGGGTCCGCTAACATTGTGGGTGGCGATCACAAATGTTTTTAAAACAACGACCACTGCCACTACAATCACAATATCCAGCACTAACCACAGCCAGGATTTTGCAGTTTCTTTTTTCATTGCACGTGACTCCTATTCCTAAATTAGTCAACTTAAACTGAGCAAAAAAATCAACGGCGGCCCACTAGCAACACCGTTAACCGTTCCGTAATTAACCTCTAGTATAAGCCAGTTTGCCTGCCTTTGACAAGCGCTGTTTCTGGCTTTATCGGCCTTAATAACATAAATGCTGCTGCTTTATTTTAGACAATGCTATACTAAGGTTAAAGACAAAATAACTGGAGGGTCGAGTAATGAATGAAAAAGTTGCCGTGATTACTGGTGCTGGACAAGGAATAGGCCGGGCCATCGCAAAAGTATTAGCCGCTGATGGTTTTTTGTCGCTGCTTCTGATATCGTTTTAGCAGCAGCACAGCAGGTGGTTAAAGAAATTAAGCAACAAAACCACCAAGCTGCAGCTTACCAAGCCAATGTGATGTACCGCCATGACATCGCAGAATTGATGCAACAAGTTTACGACCAACACGGCCGAATTGACGTTGTCGTCAACGATGCCGGAATTGTCAAAGTTGGTCCATTAGAAGCGGTCAGCGGTAAAGAACTAGAAGAATTAATGGCTGTCAATGTTAAAGGCGTCTTGTTTGGCACTCAGTTAGCTGCCCATTATATGAAACAACAAAAAACTGGCGGTAAAATTATCAACGCTGCCGGATTGGGCTCGCTAGAAGGGATGCCATTATTGAGCGCGTATTCCGCCAGTAAATTTGCGGTGCGCGGGTTAACTCAAGCTGCGGCCAAAGAATTAGCCCCTTACCACATTACTGTTAACGCTTATTCTCCAGGAATTGTGAAGAGTCCATTGTGGGATATCATCAACGCGCAAACGGAAAAATTAGACCAAACAGCACGCAAAACAGCTTTGCGTCAATTTCATGACCGGATTGCACTGGATCGCATTGAAAAGCCAGAAGACGCAGCTAACCTTGTGAGTTTCTTGGCTAGTGATCGGGCAAGCTACATCACCGGGCAAACTATTGCGGTGGATGGTGGCTTACACATGAATTAATCATCACTAAAAGTAAAAAATTATCATTAAACGAACAAAATCGCATGTGCTGGCGCTTTATTGACTTTTCGAGTTAGTCAAATGCCAGCATTTCTTTTGACTGGAATGTTACATTTCTGTTACAATAATAAAGTAACTAAATTAAGGAGGCGACCTTTTATTGACCTATGCCACTCGTAACAGTCACGACATTTGCCAAGAATACGCCGTTAATCCAAAAACGGGCCTTACCACCACTCAAGTGAAACAAAATCGGGCCAAAGTAGGTTCTAATGAATTAACCGAAGCACCCCCTTTACCACTCTGGCGTAAAATTTTACGCCAATTAACAGATGTGACATCGATTATTTTATTGATTGCAACTGCTATTGCAGCTTACTTAGCGATTACCACTGACAGTTCATGGCTGAAAGTCATTGTGATTGGCGCAATCATCATTTTGAACGTCACCATTACCCTTTTTCAAGAAAGCCATGCTGAAAAAGCATTGGCTGCTTTACAAGATATGCACGTTCCCATGGTCACCGTGCTCCGCGATGGTGCAAAAACAACCATTGCCGCGGCTGACCTAGTCCCCGGTGACATCGTACTGCTAAAAGCCGGTAACACTGTACCTGCAGATGGCCGGTTATTAACCGCACAGAACTTAACTGTTGATGAAGCCATTTTAACTGGTGAAAGTGAACCCATCAGCAAACAAACCGCGCCTTTAGCTACTGAGCCTGATAGTATCGGCGATAATTTAAACTTAGTTTTCTCCGGTACTGCAGTGACACAAGGCAATGGCAGCTTTCTAGTCACTACTACCGGAATGGCCACCGAATTAGGTAAAATTGCCACCCTACTCAATAAGACCAAGAAGCAAAAGACTTTATTGCAGCAACGTTTAGACCAGCTTTCCTTTCGTTTAACCACCATTGCATTAATCGCTGGTGCCTGCATCTTCATCCTGAATTTCTTCTTTCATGATGGCGCTATGGCAGACAGCCTTTTCATCGGTGTTTCTTTAGCTGTTGCTGCGGTACCCGAAACACTGCCGGTGATTGTCACCTTGAGCTTATCCAATGGCGTCCGTAAAATGGCTCAACGACGCGCGATTATCCGCCGGATGACGGCCGTTGAAACCATCGGTAACGTCAATGTAATCGCCAGTGATAAAACCGGAACGTTGACGCAAAATCAGATGACCATCACCCGTTTCTGGCAACCAGAAGCCCCTGTCACTGACATTAACCAACTCAAACAACTCACCTCAGCCCAAAAGCAAGCCTTTACTTACATGGGCTTGGCCACTAACGCTGAAGTCAGTGCAGATGGCACTGCCCATGGTGACGCCACTGAATTAGCGATCATCCGTTTATTAGACAAATATGGTTTGCACCGCAATGAGTTAGAGCAAGCCTATCCTAGGTTAGCTGAAAATCCCTTCGACTCAACCAAAAAAACCATGGCAACCTTGCACCAAATGCCTGACGGTAAGTATTTACTAATCGTTAAAGGTGCCTTAGACCGGTTGCAATTAGCCAACCAACCAGCAAAAATCAGCCAGATTCATGATCAGTTTGCTAACGATGCTTTACGGATTTTAGGCATTGCATACCGGCAATTTGACACTAAACCTGAGCTTAACTGGGAACAATTAGAACAACAGTTGACGTTAACGGGCTTAATCGGGTTAATTGACCCACCACGGCCAGAAGTACCAGCAGCGATTGCCAAAGCCCATGCCGCTGGGATTAAGCCGGTGATGATTACGGGTGACCATTTAGCCACTGCTAAAGCAATTGCAAAAGACATTGGCATTCTTCGCCCAGGCGATCATGCCATCAGCGGCGCTGAATTACAGCAGCTAGATGATCAAACTTTAGCGGCTCAAATCAAACGTTACAGTGTTTTTGCCCGGGTGTCACCGGAGGATAAATTACGCATCGTCGCCGCTTGGCAAGCAAACGGCGCTAGTGTGGCCATGACAGGTGATGGGGTCAATGATGCCCCAGCCCTAAAAGCAGCCGACGTAGGCATCGCCATGGGCATCACTGGTACGGATGTATCTAAAAACGCCGCGGATATGATTTTAACAGACGATAATTTTGCGACCATTCTAGACGCAGTCGAAGAAGGCCGTACCGTTTACCATAATATTTTAAAAGCGATTGAGTTTTTAGTAGGTGTCAACTTCTCCCAAATCTTCTTGATGCTCTTTAGTGTCAGCTTAGGCTGGGGTGCAATTTTTATTGCCGAACAGCTACTACTGATCAACGTACTCGCCGACGGGTTACCTGGCTTCTACATCGGCTCGGAACCCGGAGATGCAGACAACATGGCCCAGCCCCCAGTCAGTAAAAACCGTTCCCTTTTTGCGGATGGCTTAGGCTGGCGGATGGCGCTACGAGCATTAGTTTATGTCATTTTAGTCGGTGGCATTTACTACCTTGGCCGTTTTGTCCTCAGTGCAAATGAACCAAAACTGCAAGGGATGACCATGGCCTTTCTAGTGCTCGCAATCGGTTCTGTAATTGACGTCTATGCGATTAAAGTGCGCCGACCACTTAGCTGGCAAAACATTAAACATAACCGGCCGATTAACATCAGTGTGGCGATTTCCATTACGCTAATGTTGCTAGTCACATTTGTTCCCGGTTTACAAATAGCATTTTCGTTAACCACGTTACCACCTATTGCTTGGCTACTAGTGATTCCAGCCATTCTTGGTTCACTACTGTGCTTAGAATTAGCTAAACACATTCGCCACCACCGAAAAAATGTAAACACCGCACGCGCAGAACAAAATGAAACAATTAGTCATTAATCACACTAACTAGAAAAAGAGGCACCAACAAAAGTCATACTTTTGTTGGTGCCCTTTTTTTGCTGCCGAACAACAACCGAAAATTTAGCGTTTTACAAAATAGTCACGACGTCCACCGTTTTAAAAACTACTTTTACCACTTTTCACTGCAAAACACGGTTAAAACTAGTATGCTGGAAGAAAAAGTGTCGAGGCAGGTCACATGTTTAACCTATTAAAATTTATCCAAGCAACTGCATTAACCTTAGGTGTTTATTTATTAGCTGACTACATTGCAATTGAACGCCGAACTTGGCATAAAAGGTGCCTAGCAGTGCCACTCAGCCTATTTTTTGGTGTCTTGATGATGTGGTGGGGCCGCATTATCTTTGTCTTAATGCTGATCATTTATTTAGGCTATTATACTTGGCGGCAAAAGCAGGCCCATGTGTTAACCGAACTGGTTAAATTTTGCTTAGCCTTAAATTTACAATTAATTTTTAGTAGTTTAGCTGTTATCAGTGCTACCGCCGCCGGTAAATTATGGCCCTTACTTGCAACTAAATTCAGTAACGTCCTCTTGATTATCAGCACTGACTATTTATTAATCGCTAGCTTCATCGTATTACTGCACTATTTAAAATTATTTGCCACCATCACCAATGTTTTTCGGCAAACACAAGTCCAGAAATATTTGCTCGCCTTGTTACTGCTAACGTTTTGTGCATTAGCAGCTTTGTTGTGGCTAATTGACTATTACCACTTCAACACTGCCAGCAAAACCTTGTTAATTTTTGGCTTTAGCGGCTTAATTTTATTAGCCGCCTTTCTATTCACCTATTTTTTAAAAATCTACCACTTGCGCAGTGCGCAATTAATGGCGCAGCGCGACTACCAAAATATTTTATTGTATGCGCAAGAAATCGCTGCTAATGATCGCGCGTTACGTAAATTTAAACACGATTACCAAAACATCCTCTTGTCGTTACAGACCTACATTGATGAAAGCCAACAACCTGAATTACAACACTATTTTCAACAAATTTTAAAGTCAGCAAGCCTACAACTAAAACCAAGCAATCACTTCGCTGATTTAGATCTAGTGGTAGATAAGCCACTACGCAGTTTATTATTGCAAAAGTTGGCCCAGGCACAATTACAACATATCACTGTTCATTTAGAAATTACCACTCGCTTTCAATTAAACCAACCTGTTAGTGTCACATTAATCCGGATGTTAGGCATCATCTTAGATAACGCTTTAGAGGCAGCTCAAAGCGCAGCAAGCCCGAAACTACAAGTTGCGTTGCTAAACTACGCTAACGGTGATCAAGAAATCATTGTCACCAATAATTTCAACACTGCACCTAACTTTAGCCGCTTATTTAAGGAAGGTTATTCCCAAAAAGGGACGCAACGTGGTACCGGCTTAGCAAACTTACAAGAACTAGCCCAACAACAACCCCACATTTTATTAGATGTTAAACAAACGACGGCACAATTTCGTGTTATTTTAACGTTTATGGAGGCACCCTTATGTTGACGACTTTTATTTTAGAAGATAACGCCAAACAGCGATTTTACTACCAGCAGATCGTTCGCACACAAATTATGATCGATCAATTAGACATGCAACTAGCGCTTGTCACCGCAACACCACAAAAAATTAAAGACTATTTGCAACACCAACCCCACACTCACGGCCTCTTTTTATTGGATATCGAAATTGGCAACCAGTTGACGGCTGGTTTGGACCTAGCAGAATGGATTCGCAATCACTTCGTTGATGCCCAAATTATTTTTCTTACCACGCACACCGAAATGGCGTTTTTAACCTTTGAACGTAAAATTGCACCTTTGGATTATCTATTGAAAGATAACGGCGCCCCTAAAGTCGAACAGCAGTTGCGGCAAGATTTAAAAATTGCGCAGCAACGCTACCAGCAAACAATATTGCACACCAAACAAAAATTTGGCTATCGCATTGGCCAGCGCTATTATGAAATCCCGTTTTCACAATTTTATTTTTTAGAAACGGCCCCCGGTAATACGGGTAAGCTCATCATTCACGCTGACCACCAACAAGCTGAATTTATCGGCCGCTTAAGCGAGCAAGCAGAAAAGTACCCGCACCTATTTCTAGCACACCGTAGTATTTTACTCAATCCGCAGACAATCACCAGCTTTGATGCTGCCAAACGCATCGCCTATTTCCCCGACCAGCAAAAATGTGTCGTCGCTTTTCGTAAAGTAGGCGCATTAAACCGCCAGTTACGCTGACCGGCTTTTTTCTGACGTTAAACGCCATAGACCGGCAAACTTTTTCAGCACTAGCTAAGCTAAGGCTAGTGTTGAAAAGGAGCGCGGAAACTGTGAAACTAGTTAAAAATTGGTTTTATAATTTAAGCTATAATTTACTGTTACTCATTTTACCTTTGATTACCGTCCCCTATGTATCAAGGGTTATTGGTATTGCTGGCATCGGCATCAATGATTACACTAGCGCGCTGGTCAATTATTTTTTGCTCTTTGGCACTTTGGGTATTAAATTGTACGCTAATCGCGAGTTAGCCTATCACCGGGGAGAAAAGTTCACGCGGTCTCAATTATTTTGGGAAATCACCTGTTTACAAGCGTTAACTATTGGCGTGGCCATACTGGCCTTTATGGGTTATTGGCTCATCGCTAGTCGCTACCGAACTTACCTGTTGTTGCAGGCCCTAGTGTTGCCAGCAGCTATTTTTGATATTTCCTGGTACTTCATGGGGATGGAAGACTTTGGCAAAGTGGTGCTGCGTAACGCGTTTGTCCGCTTACTGGCTATCAGTCTTATCTTTACGCTAGTTCATTCTACTGCTGATTTATGGCTGTATATCTTACTTAACGCTGGCAGCAGTTTAATTGGCAACCTTACTTTATGGCCTTATTTGGTCCAGCAGATCCAGTGGGTCCCAAAGGCACAACTGCACCCGCTGCAACATTTACGCGGCAGCCTAACACTATTTCTTCCCACCATCGCCATTCAGATTTACTTAAGTTTAAACCGCAATTTACTAGGTGTCTTCGCATCGATGAGTGCCGTGGGGTATTACGGTTACGCTGACCGGGTCATCCGTTTAGTTTTGGGTATTGTCACCGCATTAGGTAGTGTGATGCTGCCAAACATCGCCAACAAAGCGGCACACAAACAGTACGCTGCGATTAAAACCAGTCTTTACCGATCATTTGATTTCACAACAGCTTTAGCAGTACCACTAGTTTTTGGCTTGGCATTGTTAGGCCCTAGCTTTAGTCAGTGGTACTTAGGTAGCGGCTACCAGCTTACCGGACAACTATTGATCGCTGAAGCGCCGGTGATTTTATTCATCGCTTGGGGGAACGTCACTGGGATTCAATTATTATTGCCGCTTAAACGCAACCGCGCGTACACGCTATCCGTTATTTTAGGTGCCGTCATCAGCGTTGGTGCCAATTTGATTTTAATTCCACCTTTTGGTGCTTACGGCGCTGTCTTTGCAACGGTACTCACTGAATTCTGTGTCACCGGTGCACAATTGCACGCCATTCGTGACTTTATCAGCCGACGCCGACTTTTTCACGCCACTTGGAAATATTTACTCAGCGGCAGTGCGATGTACGTCACTTTGCGCTCTTTGCTCAACTACTGGTCAGTCACCGGCTTAACCGCCATTTTACTGACAGTATTGTGCGGTGCTGGTCTTTATTTCATTAGCTTAAAAGTGGTTGCGGCGCCAATTTTAAAAGAATTACACTTTTTCCTACAAAAAGCTGCCAATCACTTGGGTTAACCTAACTGTTGCCGAATCCGTTTTTCTTCACCAACTGCGATGATTGCCAACATAATGATACTTAACACCACTGCTAAATAAAAGACGATAAACGTATCGTTCCAACCATGCAACGTTAAGCCAAAAAGCGATAGCCCATTTTCTTTAGGGTCTGCAATTGCGGCAAACCCAACTTGGGCCATTAAATCACCAAAAATATACGCAAAGGTCCCGGTTAACCCATCCGAAACGTTTAACGCGTTTTTCGGGACAAAACTGATGACCGCTACCCCAATTAACAACTGCGGTCCATAAATTAACATCCCCAAAAAGAATAGCGACGTGTTAATCAGCAAAGGTGTCGTGCCGTAACGGTAACCTAACACGACAACTGCTGTTAATACTAAGCAAATGATGGAAACCACTGCTCGCCGGCCTTTGAGCACATCGGAGAACCAACCCCAAACGACACTGCCTAAAATACCGCCTAATTGGAAAAGGAGTAAGGTATTGGCCCCTTGTGCCACAGTGAAATGCAACTGCTGGACTGTATATAGTGGTGCCCAGTTGACGATGCCGATACGGACTACGTAAACAAAGACATTGGCGATGCACAATAACCAAACCCAAGGACTTTTAACCACAAATTTTTTAAAAGTCTGCCATTTACTCATTTTAGCAGCGGTTTGATCTGCTTTAGAAACACTTTCGCCAAAAATCACTTCACTAGGTTGCCAGCCTAATTCTTGCGGATCATCTGCGCCGAAAAACAGCCCCCATAAACCAATTAACAGCCCAATGATGGCTGGGAAAATGAACATGCCACCAACATTACCAGCAAATAAATGGTTGGCACCCCATAACGCAATGATGCCGGCAACGGCACCACCAAGCTCATGGGAAATGTTCCAAATACCGATGTAACGGCCGCGCGTTGTGGTAGTGGTCCACCGGGAAATCGTCGATAAAGAGGCTGAACCCCCTGGTGACTGAAAAATCCCGTTTAAAGACCACAGCACAAAAATCAAGCCTAGCGGTGCTTGATCCATCAATAATGCGACCCCGATAATCAGCGACATCAACGCTGCTAAAATCAGGAGGAAGGACATGAAACGTTTGGTGTTTTTACCGTCGACCACGTAGCCTAAAACTGTTTTGCCGATGCCGTAAGCCAGTGAAAAACCATAGCCAATCCAGCCTAACGCTGTGGTGGAAATGCCCTTTTTCACCAATAACGGCTGTGCGGCAGATAAATTATTTCGAATTAAATACATACTGAAGTAAACTAAAAAAACTACCAAAAACGCCTTCAAAAATTCTTTTAGCCAGCGCTGGCGTTGCTGCACCAGTGATAAATTTAATTTTTTGGGCCGTTTTAAATCAAAATAATGCCACATGCTAACCCCTTCTTCTCCTTAAAATTTAACCGCTAACAGTATAGCACAAGAAAATTGGCTGCTCAGCCCCATCCCAAAGTAAAAAACCGGTTACTTTGCCTGAACGACAACAATCAGTTACAATAAAATTATTAGTACGAAGGGAAGAAATGATTTTGACGATAAAATTAATTGCAACTGACATTGACGGTACTTTTTTAGACGATCAACATGATTATGCCATCGACCGTTTTAATGACTTATTAAGCGGGATGATCCAGCAAAACATTCACTTTGCCATCGCCAGCGGCAATCATTACGGACACTTATTGGATATTTTTGCTGAAAAATCGGCCATCAAAACGTTTATGGCTGAAAATGGCGCTTTAATTATGGATGGTGAGACCGTGGTTTCTGAAACTAATTTGCCGCACAACACGATCCACGCGCTATTAAAAATTTTAACTGACGACCCTTATTTACAGCCAGATTCCATTCGGTTATCCGGCCAACATGGTAGTTACCTTAATCGCACTGATCCGAGCGCAACGGATCCGAAAACGCGGTACTTTTTCAGTAATCTGCAATTGGTGGACGACATTGCATCAGTAACAGACACCATTTATAAAGTTAATTTAGCCTGGGCACATAACCAACTAAAAGCGAAGGCCGATTACCTCAATGCTAAATTTCCAGGACAGCTGTACGCCACTGCCAGCGGCTTTGGCAGCATTGACGTCGTCCCTGCCGGGATTGATAAAGGTGTAGGCTTACAAGCCTTAGAAGATTACTGGGAATTATCACCTGCAGAAGTGGCCGCTTTTGGCGATAACTACAACGACTTAGAAATGCTGCGCCGGGCAAAATACGGGTACGCCATGCGTAATGCCGCACCAGCTATTCGTCAAGCGGCACCTTGTGTCACCCGCTTAGACAACAATCATAGTGGCGTTTTAGACACCATTGAAACTATCTTGGCAAACAATTAACAGCTGATTTGCCGCAATCAGCCGATTATTCAATCATAAACAACAGGCGGGACAACAATTCATCGTCAAAATGAATTGTTGCCCCGCCTGTTTAATTCACGTTAAACCAGCATTCAAATGCTTATGATTGTTGATGCTTACCACGATGCTTTTTCCGGTACCAATAATAGCTGCCACCTGCAATTAACAAGATGATAACCGCCAGTAAAATCCACCAGATAAGGTAGCTCTTCTTAACACGTGACTGATCATTAACTTGGAGAGCGTAAAATATCTTGTGTAAATGCATAAAAGATTTCTGAATTGTATAGAAATAGGGAATGCCTTCCCT
>NZ_AYYI01000103.1:0-67312 GCF_001436505.1 Loigolactobacillus rennini DSM 20253
CGAGGAGATCTCCAAAGGATAGAAACTATCCTTCAACACCATTTGACAAACTTCCACAAAAAACCGTCTTAGCGCCATGGTCGCTAAGACGGTTTATCAGGTATTACCTAGTTATTGTTACCTGTGTTGATAATTTGTTTCCCATTATAAAAACCACAATTTGGGCAAACTCGGTGTGATGCGCGTAACTCACCACAGTTTGGACATGGGCTTAAATTGGGTGTTGTTAATTTAATGTGTCCCCGACGCATACGTTTCTTCGTCTTGGAAGTTTTTCTTGCTGGTACAGCCATTAAATGCCACCTCCTTAAATGATTTAAACCGTTTTACATTACTTATCGGTTGACTCGTTGAATAAACCTTTCAGTTTCGCAAAACGTGGATCGCCTTGTTGTTTGTGTGCTTCCAGTGATTGCTGGTAATGATCTTCTGATACAACTTGCCAACCATCACCTTTAGGCATTGCCGCCGCACCTGCTTTTTCGTGTGGCGTCAATACTTGCATTGGAATCTGTAGCAAAATATTGTCCACGATGGCATGATCTAAGTCTAAGGTATCATTTTTTAAGACAATAACCGTAACTTTTTGATCCTGTTCCATGGATGTTTGCTGCCCTGCTGGAACGTAAACTTCAGTAAAAGCAAAATCCAATGCTAATTCAGTGGGTTTCAACGAACGCGTTGACGGTAAGACCAACTTGCCTTGCACCTTCACATAAGCAGTAACCGCAGTTTCATCTACTGTCAAAAACCCAGAAATTTTTAACGGGCTTACATCGATAATCTGTGGATCCCGATCTTGCAAAGCTGCCTTCAGGTCAAGCGTTTCCGCCAATTTAAGTGGTTCTTGCTGATACTTTTTTAATTCCAGTAAAGACCATTTCATTGAAGTTTCCTCCTAATGCAACGAGAATAATTATAACTTCCCCTAAAATCTTTGTCAACCTGATTTACTTTACAGGAAAGATTTTACCGTTAAGCCTATCATGACACAACTTATGGACCATCAGTTTTACTCAATTCGTAATGGTGGCCGGTTAAAATTTTGTTCTCGACCATTAACTAAACTATAAACCGCATCCGTTTGAATTTCTAAACTTAACGGTCCCTTTTCACTGCCAATTTTTTGACTAACTCGAGAAATTAACGGGAATGGTAAATCAGCTTTAATTTGATGTAAATAGGCTTGCCCTTGAGCTGTAAAACCTAATAAATGAAAATACGGGTGTGTTTCCATTTGCCGAATAGCAGCTGGTTTAACATTTAACAAGACATATAAACAAAGCCGCTGCAAGCGCGTATAAGTGTAACGCTTTGTTTTTAAACCGCGTAATAAACTAGTGAAATTAGTCGCCGTTTTAATTGCGCGGTGAAAACGGTACTCTAAGCCTTCCGTCATTTGATAAGTTTGCGCTAATTCAGCTGTCGGTGTACTTAAAATACGATAACGTAAAAAAGGATAAAAATTTTGCCAAGACAATAATTGATTCTGCTGTAACGCTTGTAATGTTTCCGGCGGAACCACAGCAGCAATTTCCGCAGGCACCTTAGCTTGATGTAACACTAACCGGCGAATGGCACGCGCACTGGCAATGTTGGTGCCATTGAGCTCTTGATCTTGATACTGTGCATAATGACGAGTAATTGGCAATAATTGCAATGGCTGACCTAAGTGAGCATTAGCCGCTGCATAGCTTAAACCTAGTAATTGATTGGGGTGATCAATATTCAATTGCAATGTTGCTTGGTAAAATTGATTTAATTGTGTGGCATAAGTTTGTTGGTAATCACGAAAATAATAGTGCAAATTGGGTAAAGCGGCTAAACGGTGGCCAATTTTCTGATAATCTAATGCTGCATTTTCTGTTCCAAAGGCCAAACTATCACACTTTAAAGCGGCTAAAAGCTTTAAGGCACCGGCCGCAAAACGATCTGCTGGTTCAACAGCATACGCAAATGGCAGCTCGACCACCAAATCCGCCCCGTGACGTAAAGCAACTTCTGCTCGGTGCCACTTATCTAATATTGCTGGCTCACCGCGTTGTAAAAAGTTGCCACTCATTACTGCAATCACAACATCAGCACCTGAGCGTTTTCTGGCCATTTTTAAATGATATAAATGTCCATTGTGCAAGGGATTGTATTCAACAATGACACCTACTGCCCGCAACCTTGTCACCTCAATTAACTTTTTTTAGCCGTAAAAAACCAGCGGACACTGTCTGGCGCCACTGCTTGCTGACCAAAATCTGCACTAACTGCTACTTTTTTAAATCCCGCTTGCGCTAATGCCTGTGTCACTTGAACCAACGGATAAGTTCGTTCCCGGTGCAATTCATTCAAAACTTGATAACCGCCTAAACTAGCATCCCATACAAAAAAAGTTAAGTCATGTTCAACTGAATGGGGGTAATCCCCAACATAACTATGCCACATAAAAGCAGTGGTTTCGTTTTTATAGTTATACATGTACCCTGGAAAACAATCATCCATTTGGTGTAATGAATGCATATCAAATAAAAACAGACCATCTGCCGTTAAATGTGCTGCTACCTGTTGAAATACTTGACTTAAGGCAGCTAAATTCGGCATGTAGCACAACGAATCATCAAAGCAAGTCACTAGCTCATAAGTCCCTAAGTCACCTAACTCACGGACATCACCTTGTACTAACGGAACTGATACTTGCGCAGCTGTAATGTGTTGCTGCGCTAAAGTCAGCATATCAGCGGATAGATCCAGGCCCGTCACTTGATAGCCAGCAGCTGCCAGTTTTACCGCTAAAACACCAGTTCCACAAGCTAATTCCAGTGTTCGTTGTCCCTTTTGACCTGCTTCTTGCTTAACAAATTGACACCAACGATCATACAGTTCTGGTGCCATCAGATGGTCATAAAGGGTTGCAAATGTCTGATAGATCATGCCTTAATCCAGTCACTAACGTCAACTTTAGCTGCATTAGCCCATAATTTTTCTAAGTTATAGTACGCACGTACTTGCGGAGCAAAAATGTTAACGACCACATCACCTAAATCCATTAAAACCCATTTATCCGAGTTTTTACCCTCTATACGTTCAATTTTAACGTCTGCCGCTTCTTCTTTTTCTGCGATTGCTTCTGCGATCGCACCTAACTGCCGCTTAGAACTACCTTGCATAATCACAAAATAATCTGCTAACAGGCTGACTTCATGGACATCTAATGCCACAATATCCTCTGCCCGTTTACTATCTGCTGCGCGGACTGCAATTTCTAAAATATCCTGACTGTTCAAAATAGCGCTCCTTTTCTAATTGTGATACTGATTACTAGCTCATTTGACACCGATAAAAGACTAAGGCTTTGCCGCCCAAGCATTATAAGTATCAATTGTTTTCGGGTAAATACGAGCACGCTTACTGAGTAAGAATTCTAACGTATGAACGACTTCAAAACTAACCCCAGCATCTAAGCTTTGCGCTGCAGCTGCCCGTGCTTGATCGACACCTGGAAAATCACGACCCGGTTCAATAAAATCCGCAATAAAAATAATTTTATCCAAAGTGGTCATGTTAACGTCACCGATTGTATGCCGCCGAACAGCATTTAAAATAGCTGCGTCATGAATGCCTAATTCGCGTTTAATAATTTCTGCACCGACAACACCGTGCCAAATACCATTATTAGCCTGTAACAGCAGTGGATCCAGTTTTTCTTGCTGAATGAGTTGTTTAAACTCCGCATCAGGCCGTTGTTTAGCATAATCATGTACCAATCCTGCAACATCAGCACGCTGAACGTCTCCGCCGTATTGATGCGCCAATTCAACTGCTACTTTAGCTACCCGCTGGACGTGCGCAAAACGACTTGCACTTAATTGCATACCAATCTTGTCCAGCAACTCTGAACGGGACATCGGGACTAAAACTTTTCCATCTTCACTTTTGATCACGGTACAAACCTTCTTTTTCAATATAATCGATGACAGCTTCAGGCACTAAATAGCGAATCGAGCACCCCATTTGCACCCGCCGCCGAATCATAGTCGAACTGATTGCCATCAATGGTGCATCGACCCATAAAATTGGGTAGCGGCTTTGAACGGAATAACCAGGACGCTTAACCCCAACAAATTGAACCATTTTAGTCAGTTCATCGATCCGATGCCAGTTTGGTAAGTCTGCTACCATATCTGCCCCGATAATAAAATAATAATCAGTATCAGGATGCTGCTGCTTTAAGGTCATCATTGTATCATACGAGTAGCTAATTCCGCCACGTTTCACTTCAGCAGTTTCTAATGCAAAGTGCTCATTACCGGTAATCGCCCGCTGTACCATTGCGACACGGTGCTTAGCCGCAATTGCCGTTTTAGGTGTTTGGTGCGGTGGTGTCGCATCTGGCATAAATAAAATTTTGTCCAAGCCTAGTTGTGACCCCACTGATTCGGCAATAATCAAATGTCCTAAATGAGGTGGATTAAAGGTTCCGCCCATAATACCAACTTGCTTTTTATGTTTATCCCCTAAAATTTCTTCTTTCATTTCGACTGTGATCACAGGTTGTGTCAATGTCCTCACCGTTAAAATGTCACCTCTTCAACTTACCATTTGGCTAACTATTGATCGCTCAGACTTGCTGATTTGCAAAGTTGCTAAGCGCCGCCATTAGCCTGTTGGCATGTTTATAATGCTTTAACTTTTAAAGAAAGCCGCCGATATTTTTCTTTTGAAGCTGGTCGGTACAATAATAATACACGACCAATAATTTGTGGAATTTGTACGCCGGGTAATTGCTCTCGCAACGCGGTTGCCACTTCTTTAGGTGCTAAATCCGCATTTTGCAGCAAATTAATTTTAACTAATTCATGCCGCGCTAAATTATCATCCAGCTGACTTAAAAACGACGCATTAAGTCCATTTTTGCCGATATGAAATTCGGGCTGCAACCGATTAGCCCGCGCACGTAAAAACCGTTTTTGTTTACCTGTTAATGCCATCATAAACTCCCTTCACTAAATTAATGCCGTACGTAGCGTAACTGCAACACCTTTTGGTGCCCAACCGCTAACCGTAGCGCCTGCTGGTACGGTAATCCAGCCTAACCCGGCAAACACCACGTCACTTTTTTCTTCTGGTGTAAATTGAATTCGTTTTAAAGCCGGTAACGTTGCTACTTCTTTTGGCCGCGGCGGTTGTAATAATTTACCCAACTGCCGGCTGTAAAAATCCGTCGCATTGCTTAATTTTGTTCGATGAATGTAGAGATTGTTATCAAAATATAACGTAAATCCACTATGCGGTCCTTGCTCATAATCAAAGCGACCCACCCCACCTAAAAATAGGGTTTGGCCACTATCAAGCTGATAAGTACGCGGTTTGATTGGCTTTTTAGGCGTAACCAGTTTCAAATCGCGCTGGCCTAGGTAGTGCGCCATTTGCTGATGATGGATGATTCCCGGAGTGTCAATTAATTGTTGACCATCTGCCAGTGGAATTTCAATTTTATCCAAAGTTGTTCCTGGAAACCTTGATGTCGTGATTAAATTTTGTGTGCCTGTTGCCTGCTTAATAATCCGATTAATCAAAGTCGATTTACCGACATTGGTTACTCCCACAACGTAAACATCACGACCAGCCCGATAATGATCAATGGCTTGTAATAATTCATCTAATTGATAGCCGTTTTTAGCACTGGTCAACAGTACATCAACCGGCCGTAAGCCTGCTGCATGCGCTTGTTGTTGCAACCACTGTTTGACTTTGCCCCGCTTAACTGATTTTGGCAAAACATCCACTTTATTTCCAACTAATAAGACAGGATTATCACCAACAAAACGGTGTAAGCCAGGAATTAAACTGCCATTAAAATCAAAAATGTCTATCACATTGACAATCAACGCATCTGCTTCACTAAGCTGCGTTAGTAAACGTAAGAAATCATCATCACTTAAACGGACATCTGAAATCTCATTATAGTGCCGTAAACGAAAGCAACGTTGACAGTACACATCCTCCGCCGCTAGATTCTTTTTTAAGGCAGAGGCTGGAATGTAACCAGCTGCAGTTTTATCTACTGTTTGGATCTGGGCACCACAACCAATACAGTAATGTGGTGTCACTGTTTCTTCAGTCATTCAAACGCTCCTTCCATCTAAGTTCTGGGTGACGCCGCAATAAGCGCCGCATTAAAAATTTTTCAAAAAACCGATTAATTCTAGTATTCCAAGCATCCGTTTCAATCAATGGCTGCACTAAAATTGTCCGGACGTGACTATGGTTGGCAGCAATCACATCCGTCAGTAATTGGTCCCCAACCATAACCAGTTCTCCACTAGTTAGGCCAAGCCGCTTCTTTGCTTGGCGAATACCAAATGTTAATGGTTTTAACGCGCGGGAAATAAAAGGCAGACCTAAATTTGCCACTGCACGGCTAACGCGTGCCGCACTATTATTAGAAACCACAACGACAGGAATCCCGCTAGTTTGCATTTTTGTAATCCAATCGTGCAGTTGACGGGTTCCAGTTGGATTGTCCCAGGCAATAATCGTGTTATCCAAATCAGTTAAAATCGCTTTAATTCCCTGCTGCTTAGCATCTTCTGGCGTTAACTGGGTAATTTTAGATAACATCCAAGTGGGTTTGTAATCTAAAAACATAATAACCTCTCAACATTAATCAGTTTTACTGCATTCTATCACTTCATTATAAGGTAATCGCCCTTAAATTGCATCTGCTAGGTACAAAAACCTCTGGTTAATCAATAATGATAAGCTAGTTTTAATAAAAAGAAGGCTGCGACAATATTTGCCACAGCCTTCCTGCTGATGCACAACGCTTTAGCGATTATTTTGCAATTGCAGCTTTTGCCTGTTTGGTAATGTCTGCAAAAGCTTTACTATCACTAACCGCAAGTTCTGCTAGCATTTTACGATTGATATTAATGCCAGCCAATTTTAAACCATGCATCAATTGACTATAACTGATGTCGTTTAAACGTGCTGCTGCATTAATCCGCGCAATCCATAACTTACGGAAATTACGCTTAACTTGCCGCCGATCGCGGAAAGCATAACGGTATGAAACCATTACTTGTGTATGTGCAGTTCTAAATAAACGGTGCTTAGAACCACGATAGCCTTTAGCTAATTTTAAAACTTTTTTACGACGTTTGCGCGTCACTGTTCCACCTTTAACACGTGGCATACAAATTCCTCCTCAAATACGTCGACAAACCAATTTAACTGCTATTAGTTGCCGCACATTGCCTAAAATTAATTTCGTTAGATGATGCCCATTATTTCATTTGGGATATCATTTGTTTGATCCGCTTCATATCACTAGCGGAAACCATGCCTGATTTTGCCAAGTTGCGCCGTTGCTTCTTGGTTTTACCATGGAAACGGTGACTCGTGAAAGCATGACGACGTGACAATCCACCACTTCCGGTTTTCTTGAAACGTTTTGCTGATGCACGATGTGTTTTTTGTTTTGGCATAATTAATTTTTCCTCCCTACAGCAAGCAATCTTAACATTAACGTACTGCTTACCGAACAATTTGTGAGCTGCACGTTGACGACCGGATTAACAGCCGGTAAAACTAACTGTCAATTGGTGCTGCTTACTTCTTTTCTGCAATTGGCTGCAACATCATCGACATACTACGACCATCCATCTTCGGCCGGTTGATGACTGTTGCAACATCTTTCGTTTCATCTGCCAAGCGATTAAGCACTTCACGCCCAATATCTTTATGGGTGATGGCCCGACCCCGGAAACGGATCGATGCTTTAACCTTATCACCCTTTTCTAAGAACTTACGGGCATTTTTTAACTTAGTGTTGAAATCATTTTGATCAATCGTTGGGCTCAAGCGAACTTCTTTAACGTTAACAACTTTCTGCTTCTTACGAGCATCACGTTGCTTCTTTTGCATTTCAAAACGGTACTTACCGTAATCCATAATCCGCGCTACCGGTGGTTTTGCACGCGGTGCAACCAGAACAACATCTAAATTAGCTTGGTCTGCAATCCGCAGCGCTTCAGTTTTACTTTTGACTCCTAATTGTTTACCACTTTCAGAAATCAAACGAACCTCACGTGCACGAATCCCATCATTGACCATCATGTCTTTTGCTATGGCTATTCACCTCCAGAAATTTCGAGAAATTTGCAGAAAAAAGCGGAGGACTGCATTGCAGACCCCCGCTATAAATCAGATATCCTGATTTAAACCGTTCATTATCTGCCCAGAGACATTACGTCAACTTAGGCGAGAAGCGGGCTGCTTCTGCTTAATTCCCAATAGCACTGATTATACCGTTAGTTTTTTTGGTTGTCAAGCTGTTGCGTCACATCTGCTTCTGTTCCGCTTAGCTTACCCGTTCGACTGTAATTATGAACTTCCGCGATCATAGCATCGATGTACATATTTGTATCTTCGGTAATGGCTTTGTCTTCACCATAATGCCGAACAGATACACTGGCATGACCCATTTCTTGATCACCAATGACTAATGTATATGGGATTTTTTGTGTTTGTGCTTCCCGAATCTTGTAACCCATTTTTTCATTACGGTCATCGATTTTAACCCGGAGACCATTCACTGCCATCCGCCGTTTAACTTCACGTGCATAGTCACCATGTAAGTCGTTTTTAACCGGAATGATAACAGCCTGGATTGGCGCCAACCAAGTCGGGAACGCTCCTTTGTACATTTCTGTCAAGTAAGCAGTGAAACGTTCCATAGTTGAAACTAAGCCCCTGTGGATCATCACTGGCCGGTGTTCTTCCCCGTCACGACCGACGTATTTCAAATCAAACCGTTCTGGCAACATGAAGTCTAACTGAATGGTCGATAACGTCTCTTCGTTACCTAATGCGGTCTTGGTTTGAACATCTAACTTAGGACCGTAAAAGGCCGCTTCACCTTCTGCTTCAGTGTACTTCAAACCTAATTCATCCATAGCCCCTTTTAACATGGTCTGGGCCCGGTTCCACATGTCATCATCATCAAAATACTTTTCCGTGTTATTAGGATCACGATAACTTAAACGGAAGGAATAGTCGCTAATATCAAAATCAGCATAAACTTCAATCATTAAGTTCAAGATTTTCTTAAATTCATCTTTAATTTGATCTAACATCACAAAGGTGTGCCCATCGTTCAAGGTCATTTCACGAACCCGCTGTAAACCAGATAATGCACCGGATTTTTCATAACGGTGCATCATACCTAATTCAGCAAGCCGCAATGGTAATTCCCGGTAACTCCGGATGTGGTGGTTATAAATTTGAATGTGGCTCGGGCAATTCATCGGCCGCAATTCTAATTCTTCACCGTCACCCATATCCATTGGTGGAAACATATCATCCCGGTAATGTTCCCAATGGCCGGACGTTTTATAAGTATCTAAGTTCATTAAAACAGGTGTATAAACATGTTGGTACCCATGCGCAACTTCTTTGTCAATGATGTAACGTTCAATGGTCCGACGAATTGTGGCCCCTTTTGGCATCCAGTAAGGTAGACCTGCCCCTACTTTTGGATCAACAAAGAAAAGGTCCAATTGGTTACCGATCACACGATGGTCCCGATCATGAGCTTCTTTCCGGCGCGCATCGTCAGCATCCATTTGTTTTTGCGTGAAGAATGCAGTGCCGTATACCCGTTGCAACATTTTGTTGCTTGATTTACCTTGCCAATAAGCACCGGCAACAGATAATAATTTTGTGACTTTCAACAAATGCGTGTCTGGCAAAACACCTTGTTCACCAAAATCAAGGTAATCGCCTATACGATACAATACAACCTGCGCATCTTCAGGTAGTGCATTTAACAAGCTAGTCTTATACGGATCAGCTTTAAATTCAGCTAAAGCATCGCCTTTTTTAACAACCTGCCGCGTAATGGCCATTTTATCCGCAATCATTTTTGCTAAATGATCATTGATCGCCGCCAAATCATCAATTGAGACTGGTTTAGCCGCATTATCAGTATCATAGTAAAATCCATGTTCAGTCAAACCACGTTCACCAAAGGTCATGGCTGGAAATAGATCATGCAAAGCTGCCCCTAACACTAAACTAGCTGTATTCCACAATACCTTTAAACCCGCGTCATCTTTAGCGGTGATCAACTCAATCTTACCATCACTAACAGGTGCCATCAGATCGATTAACTGACCATTTAACTTACCAGCTACGGCATTTTTGCCTAAACTCGTGCTAATTGACTTTGCCACATCAATGGTTTTCGTTCCTGCAGGAAAATTCTTTTCTTTACCGTCTGGAAACGTCAATTTTACTTCTGCCATATCCTTAACCTCCTTAAAATTTTGCCACACTCTAATAAGATATTCCCACAATAAAAAAGTCCCTGAAATCAGTTTCCTGACTTCAGGGACGATTAATCGCGGTTCCACCCAAATTTAAAGTACAATTTGTACTTCCTTATTAGCGTTGTTAACGGTCACGAACCGATCCTACTTTGCATAGGATATCTTGGAAAGTGGTCAAGCATTAATCCGCTTAGCAAGTCCCAGCACCCTTGCCTCTCTGAAAAGCTAGATTAACCTTGTTATCTTTCCGCTTCGATGATTTCATTGAACCACAACTAATCCATAAATTCAAGGGGCCACCCCTAATTTAAGGTTGTAGCCGACGATTTTTACCTAATAATTCAATTTCGCGGCTCAAAAAACGAATCCGCTCCATAATCCGCTTGGCCTTTAGCGGCTCGTGCTCTCCACGCTGCGTCACACTTAGATGCTCATGCTCCAATTGGGCCATCGAAAAATTAGACGAAAAGAAAGTCGCCAGTTCTTCTTGCATTCGGTATTGTAAAATAACTCCCAATACATCATCACGAATCCAACTAGACATGGAATCGGCACCAATATCATCAATCATTAGAATCCGCGACCGCTTAATGGCATCCAATTTAGGTGTCAAATCATTTTGGCCAATCGCATTTTTCATTTCCACTGCAAAGGTTGGAAAATGAACTAAGGTGGTTTGAAAACCACGGACCGCCAGCTCATGAGCCATCGCGCCTAGTAAATAGGTTTTTCCTACACCAAAACTGCCATACAAATAAAGTCCTTGGTGAAATTGATCTGGCGCTTTCGCATAGTGATCCAAAAACAAAGTAGCTGCATCTAAAGCAGCAAAACGGGCGTCATCTTGATAAAATTGGCTTAAGCGCGCCTGGCGAATATTTTTGGGCATATTGATCGAACGTACTCGTGCCTGCAATGTCCGCGCTTTTTCCGCGGCAACTAATTCTGCAGTGGGTTCATACGTCACATCAATAAAATGGTGGTTTAAAATTAAACGCGGCTGATAGCCTGGTGCTAACGAAGTTTTTTCCGCCTGAAATTTATTTTTTTCTGTAACAAATTCATAAAGCTTTGCTGCACTGCGATCGATCATCGGTTGATCAATGACTTGCTGGTGAGCCTGGATAAATTTCTGTACTTCTGGATCCGCCATAACTTTAGCCATCAGGGCGTCGTAGTGCTGGTTTAAATCTTTCTTATTCATTAAAATCCGTAAATTTCTGCCCATATTTTCCATTATGACGACTCACCATCCTTATCTGCCTGCAACGCAGCTAACCGTTTCCGCACTGCTGCCCGCTGTTTTGCTGAAACTTTTGTTTGGGGTGCTTGATAACCGGATTGCGCCCAATCCGGCAACGTTTCTTCCCGCACTGGTTGTTTACGCCGCTTGCCTTTTTGCTTAGTCTTTTTCTGCTGATAAAACGACTTCACTTCTGCCATCGCGGCTTCAGGCGTTGTAACGTGGTGCTGCAACCAGCCATTGGCCACACCATCCACATAAGCTTGCGTTAACGTCGGCTTTTGGCGCACATTAATCACGTAATGACTCAAAATGTTGATAATACTAGTATCTGCAAATAGATGACGTGACAACAAACCTTCCAAAACACGACGCTCACTATTAGTGACATAACCACCTTGCTGTCGCTTTAACTGATCTAAAAAAGTGATGGGTGCTAATTGACGGCTGACTTTGATCAATTGTTGATCATTTTTGGATAAATCGCTATTAGTTGGCGCCGCCTGCGGCTTAACTGCTGGCTTCGTTGACTTAATTGTTTGAGCTTGCCGAGCAATTAAACGTTTCAAGGCTGCCATGTTTAATTTATTAGTGGCGACATTCACACTATCATTGACATATTGCGCTAATTGTAGTTCATTCAAACCATATAAAGTGTGCAACACTAACAATTGATCGTAATTTTGGTCCAATTGACGTTCTGACACAAAACTAGCCTGTAATTGCTGCTTAAAAAACGACCAATCAAAATCAGCAGCTGCACGCTGATCTAACCGCGGCTGTGTCGGTTTTTTAGGTGTTTTAAATGCTGCTTTTGCTTCGCCAATCGCATGGGGTAATTGATCTAGTTTTTGCGCATTAACGTGAAAGACATCTAAAAAATTCAAGCTCACTTCTTCAACTCCCGGCTTTGATTTAACTGGATGTAACCGGAATTGTGCTTTTAACTGATCAAACCGAGTTTCCCCCACCGCATCATACAAAGACAGGCTCAATAAATCATCATTAAAAAAAGCTGTTGGAGCTTGCGGCGCATAAAGCTCATAAATAAAAGTCCGCAAATCTCCTTTAACTTGCCGGTATGATTTAATCAGTCCCAATGCTTCCAAGCGCGTACGGCTGTCATATAACGTTGGCAAATCCACATTTAATAGGGCCAGCAACGTGCTGTGAGGTTGCGTTTTCGCCGGTGTTTGCAATTGTGTCCACAACAACAAGTATAAACTGTATGCGGCAGTTCCCATCAATGGCTGATAAAGATAAGTCAAGACTTGCCGGTCAAAATCAGATAAATAATTGGCATCTGTAACCACAAAACCATCCCGTGGGTTTAATAGATAAAACGCGTCCTGCATTGACTAGCCCCCTTTCTTAAAATTAAGATGACTGATGGTGCTCCCCTTTTTTCGCCTGTTTATCACGGTCTACCACTTCATTTAGTTCACGCAAAAAAACATTAACATCTTTAAATTGCCGATAAACACTGGCAAAGCGGATATAAGTAATCTCATCAACGTCAGCTAACAGTGTCATGACGTATTCACCGATCACTTGCGAAGAAACCTCATTTTCACCTAACGCGCGGATTCGGTTTTCCACTTCATCTACAATTTGTGTCATTTGTTCCATAGTAACTGGCCGTTTTTCAGCTGAGCGAATAACGCCCCGTAAAATTTTTTCACGGTTAAATTCTTCCCGTGTGCCATTTTTCTTAATCACTAACAACGGTGTTTGTTCCATGCGCTCAAATGTTGTAAATCGAAAATGACAATGTTCGCATTCCCGGCGCCGACGAATGACGCGACCTTCATCAGTTGGCCGTGAATCCACTACCCGAGAGCCGTTGTGATGACAACGTGGACATTGCATAATAACACCCCTTTATTTTTAGACATTTCCGTTTCAATTATAATGATTGGCTTGCAAGTTACTAACTTGGCACCAAAAGTTTTCTAAATTTCATTTCATCTATCAAAAGTATACCATTCAACTACAGTCAACGTACAGAAATGGTGCTGTCACTAAATAAATAAGGTCAGGACAGCGCCTCACCTTACTTAAACTAACTGATATTGCGTTAAAAATTTTAGCACTTGTTGCTGAGTAACTGCAAGTGTCTGATTGTTATCAATAATCACATCGGCTAATTGCCGTTTAGCACTCAAAGGCCATTGACTAGCAATCCGCTGTTTTGCCGCTTGAGTTGATAACTGATTTCGTGCCATCAATCGCTGTAACTGAATGGGTTCACTGACGTCTACCAACATCGTTAAATCTGCTAATTGTTGATAGTGACTTTCAAATAACAACGGAATGTCCAACACAATTAACGCAGCAGCTGTTCGCCGATAATCGATCAATTGCTGCAGAATTGTTTGGCGAATCAACGGTCCAGTTATCGCCGTTAATTGTGCCAATAAATGTTGATCCGCAAAAACCAGTTGCCCTAATTTTTGCCGGTTTAATGTGCCCGCTGCCGTCAAAATTCCCGTTGAAAACAATGCGACAATTTGTTGCAAGCCAGGCGTTTGCGGTGCTACCACTTGGCGGGCAATTTTATCTGCATCAATGATTGGAAAATGATATTGATGCAACCAACGACTAACAGTTGATTTACCACTGGCAATGCCGCCAGTTAAACCTAAAACCAAAGTCATGATAATGATTCCTGCTTTACCGGTAAAACTTGGCACTGCGGGCAAAAGTGAGTGCCACGTTGCCCCACTTTAATTTTTTTAATCGTAGTCCCACAACGAGGGCAAGGTGTACCTTCCCGGCCATAAACTGATAATGCCATTTTAAAACCACCAGTAGCGCCATAGGCATCTGTATAACTGCGAATTGTTGTCCCCTTTGCTTTCGTTGCCCGTTTGAGCTCGCTGATAATATTATCGTGTAATTCTTTGATTTGCGCAGCGGACAAAGTGTTAGCTGGCTGTAAAGGATTGATTTTACTCATCCATAACACTTCATCTGCATAAATATTACCTAAACCAGCTACCGTAGTTTGATCAAGCAAGGTCGGTTTAATCGCTTTTTTATGCCACTGCAATTGCTGCGTAAAGTCCGTAACGGAAAAATCTGCTGCGGTGGGCTCCGGCCCTAATTTATTTAAGCCTGGAACTTGGGCTTCATTCCCAGTTTTAATCAACATCATCCGACCAAATTTACGCATGTCTAAATAGCGTAACGCACTGCCGTCCGTAAAATTAAAGATTACGTGAGTGTGTTTGGTTAATGGCTGATCTTGGGGAACCACCCGGTATTTGCCTTCCATCCGTAAATGGGACACAATCGTCAGCTGGTGGCTTAACCGAAAGAGTAAATACTTTCCCCGCCGGTCAATTTCCTCAAAAGTTTGTCCCTTTAGTGCTGCAATAAACTGAGCCGTGTCGCCTTTGATAATCTTATCCCAGCGCACCTGAATCGTCGCAATTGTTTTGTGCAACATTAAATTGCGTAAACCTTGACGGACCGTTTCCACCTCGGGTAATTCTGGCATGTTCTCACCTAACTTTCTTTCACGTCATACCAAGTTGGCCCACTGCCATAACCAACCTTCATCGGCACTTCTAATTTAACGGCTGCATCCATCACTTGTGGCACTAATTTTTGTAAAAGCGGCAATTCTTTGGTTGGTGCTTCAAAAATCAACTCATCGTGCACTTGCAATAGCATTGTGGCCTGTAAATTACGTTCTTTTAACTGACGTTGCATGTTGAGCATGGCCACTTTGATAATATCCGCCGCACTCCCTTGAATTGGTGTGTTCATCGCTGTGCGTTCAGCAAACGACCGCCGGTTGAAATTCTTCGAATGAATGTCCGGCAAATAGCGCCGCCGATGGAATAAGGTCTCAACATAACCGTATTTTTTCGCCATTGCGACAATATCATTCATATATTTTTTAACGTTTGGATATTCTTGAAAATAACTATCGATGTAATTTTTTGCTTGCTTACGCGAAATGCCTAAATTTTGCGACAAACCATAATCACTGATACCATAAACAATCCCAAAATTAACGGCTTTTGCTTGCCGACGCATGTTGGGATCAACTTCAGCATTTTGATCTAAGCCGAAGATTCGTCTAGCAGTGCTGGCGTGAATATCTTCGCCATTGATAAAGGCTTGCTGCAGATTATGATCGTGTGAAATGTGCGCTAAAACGCGCAATTCAATTTGTGAATAATCTGCCGCAAAGATTTGCCAATCGGCTTGTCGCGGCACAAATGCGCGCCGAATTTGGCGGCCGTCTTCATCACGAACCGGAATATTTTGCAAATTAGGATCAATTGACGAAAGCCGGCCAGTTGCCGTCAAAGTTTGTAAATAAGTGGTATGAATTTTTTGATCCTCTGGATGAATGACTTTTAATAAACCGTCAATATAGGTGGATTGTAATTTGGCTAAGCCACGGTAATCTAAAACATCACTAGCGATTGGCGCAATCGGCCGTAATTGTTCCAATACACCGACTGCAGTGGAGTAACCCGTTTTAGTTTTCTTAATAACCGGTAAATTCATTTTTTCAAATAAAATTTTGCCCAGTTGTTTTGATGAATTAATGTTAAATTCTTCTTCAGCTTCAGCATAAATTTTTTGTTTAACCGTTTCTAATCGCTGCGCAAATTGCTTGCGTAATTGATTCAATTGTTTTTTGTCCACACGAATACCTGCAATTTCCATTTGTGCTAAAACAATCGCCAATGGTAATTCCATTTCTTTAAATAACCCGTCTTGTTCATTTTCTTCTAAACGTTTATCTAAAGGTGCTTGTAATTGTTCAATGGCCTGGGCTTTTTGCGCTAAATGCTGGTATAAAACCTGGACGTCTTCTGGTAGTGCGCGCTTTGCGCCTTTACCATAAATTTCTTCATCAGTAGCAACATCTTGATATTGATGTAAATGGGCGATTTTACCTAAGTCATTGCCGCTATCATTGGGATTGAGTAAATAAGAAACCAGCAACAAATCAAACCGAATGCCAGCTAATTTAATGCCCAGCCGATTTAAACCAACATAAGTCCGTTTTGCGTCAAACACTAGCTTTTCTTGCTTTTCATCGGCAAAAAAAGCGGTGAAAGCTGGCTGTTGTAACAATTTAACGTCAGTGCTGACATACCATTGTCCCTTTTGACCAATCACGAATCCAGCAAATGGCGCGACGTGATAGTTAGATGCCAACATCTCTAAGTAAAATGTTACTGGGCCAGTAAAACCAGCTAAAACAGCCGGAATATCTGCTTGAACTAGTTTTTGAAATTTCACTTTTTCCCGCTTTTTATCCGCTTCAGGATCGGCCAATTTACTCAAAAATGAATTAAAGTCCATTTCTTGATAAAAGCGCCGTAAAGCAGCGATATCTTGCCCATGATAAGCCAGATCTTCTAGCTCGACAGTAACAGGCGCATCTTGCTTAATCGTCGCTAAATCTTTGCTTAAAAAAGCTTGTTGCTTATCATTTTGCAAATTTTCTTTCATTTTGCTAGGCTTCATTTGCGCTAAATGTTCATAAATACCTTCTACACTATGGTATTTTTTAAGCAATTTAATCGCCGTTTTTTCGCCAACCTTGGTCACGCCAGGATAATTATCCGATGTATCCCCGGCTAACCCCTTCATATCAATAATCTGACGTGGTGTCAGTTGATATTTTTCAGCAATGTGCTCTGGCGTGTATGCCTCTAAATGATTAACCCCTTTAACTGTCACATTAACTGTCACTTGATCGGTGGCTAATTGCGTTAAATCACGGTCACCCGTAACAATGTCCACTTTTTTAAAGCCCTTATCCACCGCTCTTTTTGCCAGTGTGCCGATGATGTCATCTGCTTCATAATTTACCAACTCATATGAACAAATGCCATAAGCTTTTAACAAATCATGTAGAAAAGGCAGTTGTTCCGATAATTCACTGGGGGTTTTTGCCCGCTGGCCTTTATAATTATCGTATTTTTTTGTGCGGAAAGTCGTCTTACCAGCATCAAACGCCACCAAAATGTGGGTGGGCGCAAACTTTTTTAAAACGACATCCAACATGGTATTAAAAGCATAAATGGCGTTAGTATGCAGCCCACTGTGATTAATAAAGGTATTAATCTGCGAGTGCAAGGCAAAAAAAGCACGAAACGCCACACTATTGCCATCAATTAATAATAAATGTTTTTCGCTGGCCATAACGAAACTCCCTAAAATTAGATTTTTATCCTCTTTATATTCTAACAAAAAAACCGATGTCTTGCTGTCTAAAAAACAAAACTTCGCTATCACTGGCCAATGCGATACAAAAAAGGCTGAAACAAAAATAATCCTTTTGTCACAGCCATTTATTTTCATTATAAATGTAATCCGAAGAACGTCTGTCAGCAGATAATTGCTGACACACGCTACCTTAACTTTAGTCGTCGCTAGTTGTGCCAATGCCAAAAATTCGTAAGAAGAATAAGAATAAGTTAACGAAGTCAAGGTAAAGTTGCAATGCACCCATCACTGCCAAGCCATTGGTATCAATTTGTCCAGCGTATTGTTGGTACATCATTTTAATCCGTTGGCTATCCCAAGCGGTTAAACCAATGAAAATGATGACGCCAATAAACGAAAAGATATAGTCAACCATTGGATTACGTAAGAATAAATTGACGACTGTCGCTACTAGCAGACCAATTAATGCGGCAAAAGCCATTTGTCCCATTCCTGCTAAATTACGTTTAGTTAACGAACCATACAACGCCATTGATCCAAAGGTTGCAGTAGCAGCAACAAAAGCAGTGGTAATATTCGCAACACTATAAAACGATAGCGTCAGTGCAAGTGTTAGCCCATTCACAACGGCAAAAGCCATAAACAGCATGAAGGATAAAATTCCCCCACGACTGGCTTTAAAACTTGTCGCCATCACAAAGCCCAACTCTAAAATAATTAAACCATAAAGCATAAATGGGTGTTCACTGAGTAAACTCGCAAACTGCACCCGATAAACTGTTAAGGCTAAAAATGAAACGATTGCTGAAATCGCAACACCCAGCGTCATGTAACCGTAAACTTTGGTTAAATATTGACCTAAGCCGGCCTCATTGATCACAAGATTTCTTGGTTGTTCCTGCATCACAAACTTCCTTTCTGAAATTAAGGATTCTAGTTAAACATTATTTAGGCGGTGCTACTAATACTTCTGCATCCAACACCTTCGTCTGGTGAGCATCTTTAGCTGTAACCGCAATGGTAACCAATTCGCGCGCTTTATCCACGCGAATAACATTGAACGTAAATGTTAATGTCACACCATGAAAAACCGGCTGCATGAAATTCAATGATAAGTTGACCACATTACTGCCAGGACCCGGTAAATGTTTAGAAATAGCGCTGGTAATAATTCCGGTAAGTAAAATTTGGGGAACGATGGCGTGCTGATAGTCGGTTTGTGCCGCATAATCAGCCTGTGTAAACAGCGGATTATTATCATTTGTCAATCCTAGGTAAAGAAAAATATCACGTTCTTCGATTGCCTGTGTGACCGTTAAGCTGTCGCCTTCTTTAATGGTACTCAAAGTTTTCCCCAGCTGATAATTCGTTGCGCTCATGCCTAGTATCCCCCTTTAGTCCGTATTTTACCAAATTATAGTTATTAGGCAACTAAAAGGTCGTTTGAATTCTGCTTAGTTTTAGTTAGCCTTAGTTATTTTTTAAACTAGTCGCACTTAATAAACTTTCATAAGCTTTTTCATACTTTTGAACATCACCAGCACCCATGAAGACCACCACGGCTTGATGGTATTCCAGCAATGGCGACATATTATCAAGTTTTAATACTTGACCACCCTTACTGATTTTTGCACCTAAATCAGCACTGGAAACTCGGCCATTATGTTCCCGAGCAGAGCTGAAAATATCCGTTAGGTAAACTACATCTGCTAAACTTAGACTTTTTGCAAAATCATCCATGTAGGCAATGGTCCGCGAAAACGTATGTGGCTGGAAAACAGCAATAATTTTACGGTTTGGATATTTCTGCCGCGCTGCATCCAGCGTTGCTTTAATTTCAGAAGGATGGTGTGCGTAATCATCGATGATTGTCATATCGGCCATTTTACGTTCGGAAAAACGCCGCTTAACGCCGCGGAAGCTCAATAATTCCCGTGCCACCTCGTCATGAGCAATTTTTTCCATATGGCTGACAGCGATCACTGCCAAACTGTTCAGTACGTTGTGCTCGCCAAATAGGTGAATAACATAATGACCAAGCGCTTTACCATGGAAATAAACGTCAAATTCAGAACCATTGATTGTCCGCAAGATATTGCGCGCCTGAAAATCATCCTGGTCGCTTGTACCGTAATAATAAATTGGCACATTAGCTTGTAACCGCCGCAAGTTTTGGTCATCTCCCCAAGCAAAAATACCTTTTTTAACTTGGTTAGCTTCCGTTTGAAATGCTGAAAAAACATCTTCAATGCCGTGATAATAATCAGGGTGATCAAAATCAATGTTAGTCATAATCATGTAGTCCGGTGATTGTGCCAAAAAATGCCGGCGGTATTCGTCAGCTTCAAAAACAAAAAATTGTGAGTTTTTAATGCCTTTACCTGTGCCATCACCGACTAAAAAACTAGTGGGTGCAATACCGCTGAGAACATGGGCTAACAAACCAGTCGTACTGGTTTTACCATGCGCGCCAGCCACACCAATACTAGTATGTCCCGCTAAAAGTTCCCCTAATAATTCAGGATAGCGCAACACTTTTAAATGTAATGCCTTAGCAGCTTTAATTTCTGGATGTGTATCAGAAAAAGCATTACCAGCTACAATGGTTAAACCAGCATGAATATTTTGCGGGGAAAAGGGCATAATTTTAACGCCAGCCTTTTCTAAACCACGTTGCGTAAAAGTATACTGATTGATATCAGAGCCTTGAACTCGATAGCCCTTATCATGCAAAATCATTGCCAAGGCGCTCATCCCTGAGCCCTTAATCCCAACAAAATGATAAATTGTATTGTGATCCACTCAAAAAATCCCCTTTTCCAGCGCAAATTCAAAGCTTTTACACTTTAATTGCCTTCATGTCTGCGTTTTTGGTACTGTGCTAAATCATCTTTTGTAAAATAAACATCCCGTGGCTTTGATCCGCTAGCCGGTGAAACTAATTGACGCTGTTCTAATGTGTCAATTAAATTAGCAGCCCGGTTATAGCCAATCGAAAAGACCCGCTGTAGCTTAGAAGTTGATACTTGTTTTTCCGCCGCAATGTAAGCAAGGACTTTCGGGAACAAGTCATCTTGGTTTTCAGTTTCTTCAACTTTTTCCAATAAACCTTCTGGCTCGAACAAATAATGTGCGGGCAATTGTTTCTTAACAAAAGCAACCACCTTATCAATCTCATTTTCAGCATAAGTACCTTGAATGCGAATCGGTTGACTCTGGCCATTGCCTAAGTACAGCATATCACCTCGACCTAGCAAACGTTCAGCCCCACTTTGATCAATAATGGTACGCGAATCAATTTGACTCGAAACCATAAATGCAATCCGTGTTGGAATGTTATTTTTAATGGTCCCTGTAATCACATCGACACTTGGACGTTGTGTCGCAACCAGTAAATGGATCCCAGCAGCCCGAGCTTTTTGTGTAATCCGCACAATATAATCTTGAACCTCATTTGCCGCAACCATCATTAAATCAGCTAATTCGTCAATAATGATGATAATGTAAGGCAATTTCAATCCATCGTCACCATGGGCAGCAGCTTTTTCATTAAATTGCGCTAAATTACGTACCCCGGCAGCAGCTAATTTATGGTACCGGTTCTCCATTTCTTCAACCGCCCATTTTAGCGCAGCGGCTGCGGCTTTAGGATCAGAAATCACTGGTGACAATAAATGTGGCAACCCATTATACGGCGCTAACTCCACCGCTTTAGGATCAATCAACAGTAACTTAACCTCAGTAGGCTTAGCTTTGAATAAAATAGATAACAATAAACTATTGATGAAGACACTTTTACCTGAACCAGTCGCACCAGCAATTAAACCATGCGGCATTTTAGCAACATTGGTAATCATTGGTTGTCCAAATAAGTCTACGCCTAATGCCACAGTTAAAGGTGACTGGCTTTCTTGAAATTGTGTTGATTTAACAACTTCCGACAACATTACCGGCCGTGATTTCAAATTAGGGATCTCAATGCCAACCGTTGTTTTACCGGGAATTGGCGCTTCAATCCGAATATCTTTTGCCGCCAGTGCTAGTTTTAAATCATCGCTTAAATTAGTTATTTTGCTAACTTTGACGCCACGGGCTAAACTGACTTCAAACTGAGTGACGGCCGGACCAATACTCCAGCGAGTAACTGATGCGTGCACATTAAAAGCTTTTAAAGTCTCATCCAAAACTTGACGTTGTTTAGCTACCCAACCAGTCATTACTTCATCGTTATTTTTTACCGGATTAGGTAATAATGAAAGTGGCGGCATTTGGTAGTGCTGATCATCTAATGGTACCTGCTTTTTCAAAGTAAGACTCGCTTTTGCTGAATCCTCACTTGCCTTTGGTGTGGTTTGCGCCACTGCTTTCGGTGCTGGGACTTCGGCAGAAGCTAGAGATTGCGAAACCGAATCAACTTGAGGTACATTGGCTTTAACCGCTGCGACAACTGTTTGCCAAGTTGGTACTGTTGAAGCAGTCTGGCTCTGACTAGCTACAACCGACTGAGAACGCTCAGCGGCTGAATCTGCCTGTGCTGCAGTGCTTGATTCAGCTATTGCCTGGGCTGAGTGTGCTGGCTCACGCATTGAGGTTGCATGATTAGACTGAACAGCAGACGAACTAGCCGCTGATAATGACTTTGGCTGACTTGAAACAGCCGTTGAACCAACTGAATTAACCGCTGTTGAAGATTGTGAGCCGGCTATTGCCTGTGACATTGCGCTAGTATCGGCTGAGTTAGCTTGACTGACATTGTCAGTATGCACCGCACTTGATAGTGGTTGCGCCGCCGCATGTGACGTTGCTGTCTTTGCTTTACTAGTCACGTGAGTCATGGCGACATTAGAAGCGGAAGATTCCGGCACATTAGCAACGCTAGATGCTGGTACTTGATTATTTTTGGGTAATGACGCAAAATCTTCATTCACTGTTTCAGTAGTTTGCACTTCAGCTTCACTGACAGCATCCGCTGGCAAAAAATTGAGGTTCGTTGCTGCTGAATTAGCTGAGGAGGTATTCACTGGTGCTTGGGAGGCAAACAGTAAAAAACTTGTTTTAGCTTTTTTCAATTGCTGTACATAACGTGCCAAACGAATTTCTTCATCAGTCCGCTGATTTTGCTGTACCGATTTAGGAATGTGTTTGGGCGTAAAATGACGTTGTCTTACCAACGGTTGTGAGTGACGAGTTGAAGACTGCACTCGGTGTTTAACTGGCTCCGGCACAGCATTTTGTGCACTGTGGACCTTTTTTTTAGCTGTTGCCATTGTTTGCTGCCGTCGTAAGAAAACGGGGCCATCATAATGTCCCATCAAACTACCTCCTTCAACAAAGCACCATTAATCTTGTGCTGCATTTTGCGCTGCAACCACTTGGCTGCCCTTCTTAAAATCAAATGGAGTCCCCGCTGGAATGTCAGCTGGCATAATTAAAATTCCACGTTTTTGGGGCGCGTTGGGTAAAGCCAACTCACGTGCCGCACAAAGCATACCGTCACTGGCAACACCGCGTAATTTCCCTGGCCAAATGATTTGCCCATTTGGCATCATTGCACCAACTTTGGCGACCACAACTTTTTGATCTTGTGCGACATTAGGTGCACCACAAACAATTTGCAATTCCTGCTGGTTATCAACCTGAACCTGCGCAATATGCAAATGGTCAGAATCAGGATGTTTTTCCAACGTTTTAACGGCACCAATGACAAATTTAGGTGTTAAATCAGGTGCTAATTCAGCTTCAAAACCATTTTTAATCAACAACTGGTTTAATTGACTGACTTGCTGTGCATTCAAAAAAACCTGACCGCTACCAGTTAGTTCTGGTAGGTGGTGTTTAACATTAAAAATATTGTATCCACGTGTTTTACCCGTTTTTTGATCCGCTATCCGAACCACGTACCCTTGTTGTTGAACAACTTGAGGTGCCTTCGTATCTGGCGCAACAATTAAAATCAACGTGTCAGCATATGCTGCTGGATTTAAACTCGCAATTAACATATTTTTCTCCTTCATTAATGATTTTTAACGACTAAAACATCACAGTTGGCGTCACGGACAACCGCCGTGGCAAATGAGCCTAACATGAATCGATCTAAAGCAGTCTGTGTCGTTTGCCCAATTAAAATTAAATCAGTTGGTTGTTTTTTAAGTAATTCCCGTGCGGTTCCACGCATGATAAGTATCTTGACTTGTTCTACCCCAGCAGCTAAAGCCTGTTGCCGGTAAGCAGCTAATTTAGTCTGAAAGGCATGATTTTCTTCAAGTTGTGCTTGTGCAATCACAGCTTGCGGCACATCCGCTTGTGCACTAGCTTCAATCACATGGGCTAAAACTAATTGCCCGGCTGCTGCTTGAGCAAAATTTACCGCTTTTTTGAACGCAAATTGTGCCGCTTGGCTCGCGTCGAGCCCAACTAAAATTGTTTTATAAGGTTGCACTGATGTCATCTCCAGCCTATACTTTAATGCAACGTTTATTCATGGAGGGACTAACATGTTAACAAAACAGACCCGCCAATTTTATTTTGGTGGTTTTTTGTTGCTACTAGGCAGCTACTGCAGTCATTACTTATGGCAGCACTATAACGCGCAAAAACCAGCCGCATTGTTAGCGCAGTTACGCAAACGTGTAGCACATGCAGTTAAAGTAACCGGATCATGGATTGAGTGGCAACCGCAACAATTTCAAGGTCAGACTGTTTATTTCGGTGGGCTGGCCCTTCAGGACCGCCAAAAGCAACAAATTGCCTATTTCGCACTAAATTTAAGTGGACAACTGGTTAAATTAAGCCACCAACCTTTTAGCAACCACTAATCAACAGTATATTACTCGTTATTTAAACTGCAATTTAATCCAATAAATTGGGTGTCCTAAACGGCTAAAACGCTGTTCATACTCAGTTTCAATGTTTTCCCGTTGCTTATTTTGATGTAAATCTAACGACAGCTCAATAAATTTTGTACCAAATTGATTGAAACTCAATAAAGAATATTCAAATAACCCGCGGTTATCAGTTTTAAATTGCAAATTTCCCGCTGGTTGCAGCACTTGGCGGTACATCTTTAAAAATGTTGGGTAAGTTAACCGCCGTTTAGCATGCCGATTTTTAGGCCAAGGATCCGAAAAATTCAAATAAAGCTGCGCTACTTCATTAGGCGCAAAGTAATCTGTTAGCGCATTCCCATTTGCTTGAACCAAATACAAATTAGGTAACTGGGTTACTAATTGTTTTTCAAGGATCATAATGATCACCGAAGATTGAATTTCCAATCCAATAAAATTACACTCTGGATGGGCCTTTGCCATTTCAATAATAAACCGGCCCTTACCTGAACCAATTTCAACGTGTAAAGGTTGCTTTTTGGCAAATTTTTCTTGCCACTGCCCTTTAAATGCAGCTGGCGTAATGGTGATGTATTCTGGGTGTGCCGCAATCTCACCAGCAGCACGCGGTTTTTTTCTTAAACGCATTGTTCAACCTCGTTTTCCTTCATCAATTACTATACTATAATTCAGCCTAACCTAAAAGCAACATTAGGCAAGATTCCACAGACTTAACACTAAATTAGACAAATTTAAATGCTTGTTCAAACAAAATGTGGGCCATAAGGCGGTTAGCAACCTTAATTGGAAGATGCTGCCCTATGACCCACGTTTATTTTTAATACAAATCTTTATTATTGACACAATAACTTATTTTGAACGCGTTGTAAATAATTCACGTAACTGAAGCAATGCCTGATTCATTTCGTAATAACGTTGCTCACCATGAAAGCGTTTAATACCTAACAGTAAATTCAAAAAGCCATACCACTCAATTCGTTGTATCATGTTAGGATCACTATCAACACCGTATTCATGCAGCCAATTTGCCCACTTTGCACGTGGCAGATATTGACACAAAATAGTGCTTAAATCAAAAGCAGCATCCGCAAACATTGCGTCATCCCAATCAACCAAGTACAACCGTTTCTGGTCAGACAATAGCCAATTTTTATGATTTAAATCCCCATGGCAGACTTCCAGTTGTTCCGGATCAAACACTGGCTTGTTCTGGATCAAATAAGTGAACACCTGCTTTAATAAAGGATGACCACGTAGATCCGAGGATAAATTTAAATAATATTGACGTAAAAAATGATTTGAAGTTACCGTCAGGCCACCAACGCGCCTTAACATCCGTTTTAACAACTTAGAATGATGAATCCGAGCCAACAATTTAGCCACTTGTGCGTTGCCCATTTCAGAGCGGGTTAACGTCCGTCCATTTAGCCATTCTTGTGCTGTTAATACATCACCACTTGAGATTCGCTTAGTCCAAATCAACCGGGGGGTTATCCCTTCCATCGATAAAGCAGCTAGAAATGGCGACGTATTACGCTTAAGAAAAATTTTCTCCTGCGCACGCGTCCCAACAAAAGCGGCTCCGGTATTGCCGCCAGCTGGTCGAATTTGCCAACCAGCATCCAAATCGAAATCCATCGCCACACCCCCTAAATTAATACGAACACCGCAAATTCTGGTGTTCACTGACAAGATTACATCTGACGTCTGTTTAAATATCCACTCTCATTCTACTGGTCTGAAAAACCTACGTCAAGATACTAACGGTTAGGTAACTGGCGCATGAAACGTGATCTAGATAACCACCAGGTGAGCACCAATTCTAAACCGATAAAAAGCACCCAATGGGTCAAACTGAGGGTCCAAAAAGTCACCAAGGCAAAAATAAGCGCTTGAACTAATAATAAGCTTTGTACAAGTTGCCTAAATGACTTAACACGTTGCTTAATAGAAACTGGGTAAAGATACACAAATAAATTTTCATCGAAAATATGGTAAAAAGGCAGCAATTGGAAACCCACTAAATATAAGAAAAGCCCACCTAAAACTAGAACTAGCCACCAAGTAGGTATTGCCCACAAAACCAAAGCACCAACAATTAACAAACGTGAATAAAGGCCAAAATATTCAGTACCGCGTAAGAAGGCCCTTAAGTAAAGATAACTAAACGTTTGACGCTGACGCTTTTTAATTAATTTCAACACTGGATCAAAGTAAACGCGGCGGTGCACTTTACCACGCACTTGTGGCACATCAGTGAATAAATTAATCAGTCGGTATAATTGTAACATGCGGGAATCTTCATTATTGACTGCTGCCTGCCATTGAAACCGTGCACCAGCTAAAAAGTGCGGTAAATACAGCCGCAAAGCAGTGACTGCCACTACCGCTAAGCCCAAACCTAACCAAGGTAACCACAGCCCAAAGGACAAAATCAATGCTGCTAAGCCATAAAATAACCAGCCCCGCTGTCGCTGCTTTTGCAGTGACACTGTATAAACATTTAACAACTGTAACCACAATTGACCATCTTTTAGACAAATTAAACTAAGACATAAAAGCAAACCCGAACTTGCTGATAAATTAGTTGCTACGACTTGAAATGGTAAAAGCACACCGAAAAATAAAACGTCTACTACTAATGGTACCCACAGGCTATAACGCCGAGCTGCTAATAAATATGGCAGCAATGCTGATTCTTTGGGCAATAAAAACAGCGTATCCGCTTGTTGCAATAATGTCGCTAAACGGCCAAAAGACAGTAAACATAAAAATAAAACCAGCATCAGTGGTTTAGCCCACCATAATTGTCCATTTAAAGTCTCAAGCAAGCCTGAATAGCCGTAAGCAAGAGCGCCTAAAAAAATGAATAAAGCTAAGGTGAAGAATTCGTTGAAGACATAGCGTGAATATTTTAGCATTTCTCGATGATGTTGTTGTAAGCGTTGCTGCCAAAGTTGTTTCATGATTGCGCCTCACCGATCATTTTGAAGTAAATTTGGTCTAATGAACCATTTTCAACGTTAAATTGCTGTGCCAATTGCGTTAAAGTCCCTTGAGCTTGAATTTTACCCGCATTTAATAAAATAAATTGGTCCGCATATTGTTGTGCAGTGGCCAAAACATGAGTGGACATTAACACAGACGCCCCACGTGCTTTTTGTTGTTTAATCACCGCTAATAAATCTCGGATTGCTAGAGGATCTAGCCCTGTGAATGGTTCATCAATAATATATAATTGCGCTGGCACAATAAAAGCACAGACAATCATGACCTTTTGCTGCATTCCTTTAGAAAAATTAGCTGGAAACCAATCCAAACGTTTTGCTAACCGAAAACGAGCTAACAAGTCGCCGGCTTTTTGCCAAGCTTGTTTAGTATCAAGATCATAAGCCATAATCGTCAATTCAATGTGTTCACGTAAAGTGAGGGTGGGATAAAGAATTGGTGTTTCCGGCACAAATGCTAAAGCCTTCCGGTAAGTTTCTGGTGCTTGTTCCAACGTTACTTGATTTAGTCGAATTTGTCCTTTTTGTGGTGTTAAAATCCCAATAATATGTTTAATTGTGGTGGATTTACCGGCACCGTTCAAACCGATCAAGCCCACCACTGTTTGATCAGGGACAGTAAACGTTAAATCTTTTAACACGGGTATTTGGGTGTAACCACCCGTCAAATGGTCAACTTCTAAACTCATGGTCCAATGACTCCTTTATTAACTACTCATCATTTAAAAAACACTTAAAGTTCATTTATTTTGGTGTTACGTTAGCTAAAGTCAAAAATAAGCTCCTGACCTAGGTTATTTCTTATAAATCTTCATCAATTATAACATAGTAGTTTTAGCGACTTTAGTTCATTTTAAGCCGGCAATATGCTAGCATAATGGTAAATACAGAAAGAAGGTTTTCATGATGGCATTAGATCAAGATTGCATTTTTTGTAAAATTATTCGTAACGAAATTCCTAACACTGTGGTTTATGAAGATAACGTCGTCAAAGCTTTTTTAGACATTACTCAAGGAACACCGGGACACACTTTAGTGATTCCTAAAACCCACGTACCGGATATTTTTGCTTACGACGCTGATTTAGCAGCAGCAGTATTCAGCCGGATCCCTAAAATTGCCCGGGCGATCAAAGCCAGTGATCCAGCCATCAAAGGGATGAACATCTTAAACAATAATGGTAAAGTCGCCTATCAATCCGTTTTTCACTCCCACATCCATCTAATTCCCCGTTACAGTGCAAAAGATGGTTTTGGCATGCGGTTTACTGATAATAGCGCTCACTATACACCAGAAAAACTACAAAAAATTGCAACACAGATTCACCAGCAATTTTCTGCAGACTAAGGGGGCGTTCACATGAAATTTTCTACCGGGCTATTAGCTGGTACTTTCATTGGTGGTGCTTACGGATTAATGACCGCTAAACATAGTGGTCAAACTGCACGGAAACAATTAAAATCCCAGTTTGATGCGCTAACTACTGATATTTTGGCCGTCAACGCCAGCCTCACTAAGTTGCGTCAGGCTGCAAAGGTATTAGCAGACGAAGGTAGTCACAACGCGACTGCCACCATCCAAGAATTGCAGCAATTATTGAACGATTTTAATTTTCAAACTCAACCACGAATCAAACGCGTTAAAGATGCTAGTGAAAAGTTACAAAAAGATTTAGACCCTGATAATACCACTAATCACACTCAAAACTAAATCAAGTGTGATTTGTTGAAGTTTTCATGAAGAAAGCTAACAGTGATTTAAATTCAAGATTGGTTATGGTATATTAGGCAATGTGCGTTTCAGAAATTAATGATAAGGATGTGCTATGTATGCGGAAAAAATGGCTATTATCCCTTGTGGGTGTTTTATTAGCCGTTACCCTTGTTGGCTGTGGCAACAAAACAGTTGCAACCACCTCAGGCGGTAATATCAGTCAAGAAGATTATTACAACGAAATGAAGAAATCTTCCAGCGGTAAGCAAGTTTTGCAACAAATGATTCTAAACAAAGTCTTAGAAAAACAATATGGCGACAAAGTTTCTAAAGATAAAGTTAATAAACAGTTTAATACTTATAAGAGCCAATATGGTTCTTCATTTGATTCGGTCCTTTCACAAAATGGGATGACCGCATCAAGCTTTAAGAAGAACTTGCGCTCTAACTTACTTCTAGAAGCTGCCGTTAAGGACAACACTAAAATTACGCAAGCTGATTTGAAGAAGCAGTGGAAATCCTATCAACCTAAGGTTAAAGTGCAACACATCTTAGTTACAAAAGAAGACACTGCTAAAGACATCATTAAACAACTAGATGCCGATAATTCAGCTGCTAACTTCAAGAAATTAGCTAAGAAATACTCAACTGATACTAGCACAAAAGCAGATGGCGGTAAGTTACCTGCCTTTGATTCAACAGATACTAGTTTAGATTCCAGCTTTAAGAAAGCTGCTTTTAAATTAAAGACTAATGAATACACTAAAACACCAGTTAAGACTCAGTATGGTTACCACGTCATTCGGATGGTTAAAAACCCAGGTAAAGGGTCAATGAAAGCACATGAAGCAACGTTGAAGAGTCAAATCATCGCTGCAGATATGCAAAACAGCACAGTCTTGCACAATGTGATTTCTAAAGTACTGAAAAAAGGCAACGTTCAAATTAAAGATGATGATTTGAAAGATGTCTTATCTGGCTACACCAGCAAAAATAGCAAAGCAGCTACAACTAGCGAATCCAGTGTTAGCTCTGCTAAATAATTTCAAAGTTAAAAAGCCTGTGGCAAAGCGCCGCAGGCTTTTTTTATGTGCAACTATCGCTTATTTCATTTCAGAACGGTAAAAATGACGATTTGCCATCCCAAAAATTGGCTCAGAAAACTGACCGGGATCAGTATGCCGTAATGCAGTCGTCATCATCTGCATAGATGCATCTAAATCATCCAACCGGTGTAATACTTCTGCTTCAGGAATCTCCGGTTCAACTGGTGAACCATATTCCCGTAACCCATGGTGCGCTAAAACAACATGGCGTAACAGCAGCATATCTTCACTAGCTGGATCAATCTTCAACGCTGTACAGGCACGGACAATTTCTTCGTCAACTAGCACAATATGGCCTAACAAATTCCCCGTAGTCGTGTACTGTGTCGCAACAGGGCCGGAAAGCTCAAGTGTTTTCCCCATATCATGTAAAATGGCGCCAGCATAAAGCAATGGCCGCTTTAAAGTCGTATATTCATGACAAACCGACTTAGCTAAATGCAAAATGGTCAGCGTATGGTAAGCTAATCCCCCTTTAAAGGCATGATGATTAGTTTTAGCTGCTGGATAAGTAAAAAAAGCAGTCTGATGCCGCTGCAAAATCCAACGTACGACCCGATTCCAACTGGCATTGGTAATATCAAACATTATTTGGTTTAACTCATCACGTAACTGGCGTTCACTTACTGGTGCTTGAGGTAAAAAAGCTGCAACTTGCTGGTTTTCAGCTGTAGTTGCCAAACGAATTTTATAAATTTTAATCTGTGGTTTGCCATGATAAAGTTCCCGCTTACCACTGAGATAAATTATTTTACCTGCTTGGTACAACTGAATATCATTATCGCTGGCATCCCAAAATTTCCCGGTAATTTCACCAGAAGTGTCTTGAAACGTAAACGCAATAAATTTTTTCCCATTTTTTGCTAAGCGAACATCCGCCGTTTTAACCAAAACAAACAAGGCGACGGTTTCATTATTTTGATAATCATATAGCTTTTTATCTGCCACGTCACTCAACCTCCTTCAATCACCACTGACAACAAGTAAATAGTCAATCCTAATCCACAACCATATTGTTCAGCCGATCAATCTGCTAAATTTGTTTGCTGACCCACTGACATTTTAACCGGGTGTGCTGTGAAATAGATAACCTGGGTTGTCCGACTCAGTTTAGCTAACAAGTTTAATACTTGTTGCCGTCGTGGGCTATCAAAATTGACAAAGCTATCATCAATGACTAACGGCATTCGTTGAACATCACTGACAGTTTGTGCAAATGCCAATCGCAGTGCAACATAGAGCTGTTCCGCAGTGCCTTGTGATAGTTCGCCAACTAAAAATTGTTGCTGATCAAAACGGACTACTTTAATTGTTTTTGCCGTTAGAATTATTTTAACATAGCGCTGCTGTGTTAAAATGGCAAAATTTTGCTGGGCAGCAGCTAGCATTTGTGGCAAACGGCGTTGCGACGCTTGGGTAAGTGTGGTTTCAATCCATTGAGCAGTTAACTGGTAAGTCAGCCATTTTTGAGCCAATTGCGTGATTTCTGTTTGCTGTTGCGCAACCTGCTGACGTAGCACTCGGTAGCTGCCATCACTAGCCAATTGTGCCAGCTGAGTTTGCAATTTGGTCAATTGTTGCTGAGCAACTGTCAGTTGCCGTTGTTGCTGTTTTAAGGTTTGCTTGCAAGTTGTGACCTTAGTCTGTAGCGCCATTGAATCAGCATATTGTTTTAATGCCGGTAAATCAGGCTGCAATTGATTATGCAAAACTTGCCAACGCTCCTGTAATTGTCGGCGCTTTTGATCCGCTTGCTGGTGCTTTTGCAACTCATGTTCACTGACTAACTGATGATCTGCCAATAACTGATGTTGTTTTTGATCCAACTGGGCAAGTTGCTGCTGCACACGAGTAGCTTGTTGTTGATAATAGGCGTAATTTTGATTTTGATCGCGCAACGCTTTTAATTTAGCCGCTTGTGCCGTTGCAAAATCTTTTGCACGCTGCAATACTTGTGCTGGCGTGGCAGCAGCTAAAGGTACCCAGGACTGGGCGAATTTAAACCCAGCTACCCACTGATCTAATTGCACCTGTAAAGTGGTCTGTCGTTGCTTTAACTGCTTAATTTGCTGCTGACAAGCTAGCAACCGTTTAAAATCATGCTGATGATTCAAAATCACATCCGTCGGCAACGTTTGGTAATCATAACGGGCTTTCAAAGTTTCCCAGGCGGCATTTTGCGCTGCTAAACTGCCCTGAACAGCCGTTAACTGCTGTTTAAGCTGCACTGCCTTTTCTTGCTGCTGATCTAATTGCGCTAGTGCTTGCTGCCATTGTTGCTGGAGCGGTGATGTCTGTCCGACTGACTGATTATTGAAAAATTGCCAAATTAAACCGCCAGCACCGACTAAAGTTAATAGTTTCCCCCAGCTGGGCAGTAACAATCCGATGATGATAACCAAGCCCCAAACTAAATAATGTGACTGCTGCTGATGCCGCTGAGTTCGTGATGGCGGCTGTTGAAGCTGTTGCTCTAACGTGGTCACCTCCTGGGTCAATTGCTCAATTTGTCGTTGCTGTTGTTGCTGTGTAGCTTGTAACTGTACTTGTTGTTGCTGCAATGTTTGCCTGTGTTTGTAGTTAGCCTGTGCCTGTTTCAAATCTAAATCGCTTAAAGGTGGTACTGGTGCTGTAACCCCTAAGGTTTGCTGTAATTGCTGGCTTTCTTTGATTAAAGCTTGCTGTTGCTCTTGCAATTGCTGTTTTTCTTGTATCATAGCTTGAACTTGCGCAGTACTAGCCAGTTGGTGTTCAAATTCAGCCTGATGCTGCTGATAAAATACCAATGCCGGTGCTAATTCCTGACCACCGGTTGCAGCATTTAGCTTAGTCGACAGTTGTTGCAATTCAGTGGCCTTACTTTGACGCTGTTGTTGTAATTGCTGATAGTCTTGGTAAAGCTCAGTTGCTAAAGCTTGCGGTTGTTGGGCTAATTTTTGTTCTAAAGCTTGCAAAGTCTGATAATTTGGCCAAGCAGCTTGCAAACGTTCCAATTCCGTTAACTGCTGTCGTACAGAAGTTACTTTAGTAGTCAATGTCGCTACCATCGCTTTTTGTCGCGTAACCTTTTCCTGTTTAGCCAAGTAAGCCGGTAAAGTGGCTTGGGCAGCAGCCAATTTTGCATTAAGATCCTTTAATTTCGTAAAAGCTTGATTTAGCGGCCAGACACGACCACGAGGTTTATATAGGCGAGCAGCTTCACGCCGATATTTTTGCGCCAGTGTCAGCCAATCATGACTACCAGCAGCACCCACAGTCAGTAAATGGCGCTCTAATGCCGCCTTACGTAGTTGAAAAATTGAGGTTAAATCTTGCTGATCAAAACGAAAAATTTGCCGAAATAAGGTTTTATCAATGGGTGCGAGTAAATTTTGTAAAAGCTTTTCACCATGCTGTGTCCCATTAGCTGTCGTGACAGTCACCGTTCCACCAGCCGTACCCGCGACTCGCCTAATCAGGTAGCGTTGCTGACCTTGTACAAGTGTCAGCTCACCCCCATAACTATGACCAGTTTTTGGGATGTACTGGGCGTAAGGTTGCTTTTTGGTTGCAAAACCAAATAAGACACCATCAATAAAAGCGCTCAAGGTTGATTTCCCAGCCTCATTTTGACCGTAGAACACCTGAAAATGTGAATCTAATGCAAATTGCTGATCGGTCCATTTACCAAAACCAAAAATGTTTACTTGTTCAATCTGCATGCTCATCACCCGTTATTGCTTTATTTTCCCGTAGTAAATTGATGGCTTGTGCTTGTAAATCCGCCGGCAACGACTCCTGTTTTAATGCTTCAGCCAAAAAGTTAGCCTGAGCTAGCGGTTGAGCCGCAGTCTGAACATTTTTTGCGTTAAATACTTCCACTGCACTTTTTTGCCAATATGCTTGATCTAACTGGCTAAAAGCCACGCCATCATCATGCGCTAATGCTAAAGCATAAAGCCAGCGAAAGGGTTGATGTTGCGGCTGCTTTTGAAAATAGTCTAGTAATTCACCGTTTTCGATTCGCTGAACCAGTGCTGGACTTAATTGTTGACTGTGCGTTAAAACGACTTTTAATAATAAGGATTGCGGTTGTTTAAACGCCGCCAATGCTTTGGTTATCGCATTAATGATCGTTGTCAGCCGTGAAGCACCAGCTACAGATACAAAACAAGTTTGCCATTGTAGTGGCGCTACTGAGCGAAATTCTGGCTGTAATTGGTGGCCATTTTGCCGGACTAGGTAATACCCCCGTTCACCAGCTTCGTTGGGATTTCGCCCTTGCGGATTGCCCGCATAAACAATCGGTGGCTGTTTTTGTAATAATTGATGTTGATGAATATGACCTAATGCCCAATAATCATAATGTTTTTGGTTTAATTCAGTTAAACTAAAGGGCGCATAAACGGCATGCGGACTGTTCACACCGCTTTGACTACCGTGTAATAAACCAATGTGAAAATCAGCCGCTGCCTTTACTGGATAAATCGGCGTCATATCCTTTTCTACCCACCGCTGGGCGTAACTAAACCCACTTAAAGCCACTTTTTGCTGGTCATGCGTAATTAAGGTAAATGTGGCCCCTGCACTAGGAAAAACATGAACATTAGTCGGCAATGGTAATTCAGCAGTTGTATCTTGAACATAATCATGGTTGCCATAACTTAAATAAACTGGAATATTCGCATCCGCTAATCGTTGCAATTGTTTTTGTAGAAACAATTGTGCCTGAATGCTTCGTTCAGCCCGGTCATAGAGGTCACCAACTAAACAAACAAAATCAACTTTTTCTTGTAGTGCCGCGTCGATAATTTTAGCAAAAGCAGTAAACGTTGACTGATAAATTTGCTCCCATAAATCAGCAGGCGCCGTTTTCAAACCAAGAAATGGCGTATCTAAATGTAAATCAGCCGCATGAATAAATTTCATGATGGGATCCGTATCCTTCCTATCGCTGTGACGTAAAAAAGTCGGTACGCGGTTAATCGTCAGTATACTGCTCCGACCATCGTCCCGCGCGGACCGACTTGTTACTTTTTCTAAATAATGTTGACCGTTAATCGCTTACGGCTAAAAGCTTAAGGGTAATGCATTGCATGCTTAGGCGTTATGAACTTAACGTTACCCAATACTTCAATTAATCAGTGTATAATTCCTGCACTGGTTTTGTAATTATTTGGTTTAAATCATCCATCATTTGGCTCATGCCTTTTTCTTTTTCCATCAATTCTTGAACTTCTTTGAATTGACCCACTTTTTCAGCTAAGTCATGAGCATTTTTGAGTTCATCATCTTTTAATTCTTGACCCTGCATTTGTTTTTGTTGCAGTTCAATGTTGAGTTTTTGGAATTTCTTAAACATTGTATAAGCAAGTTCGTTTTGTTTCATTTTACCATACGCTGCCTGAAGCGCCATGTACTCATCGGTTTGCCGTAGTTCGCCTTCTAATTGGTTTGCTGTATCGTACACATTTACTGCCATGTTGTGCCTCCGTTAATATAGTTTATGCCCTAGCATATATTTCTCAGTATAGCATGTTTCAAGTGTTTTTCCTAGTGGTTTGCGAACATGTGTTCCTAATACTAATTGCCACCTAATAACCCTTTCACTGAATTAAACCAATTTTTTGCTTTACCTGCTGCTGAATCTAGATTTTCTTTAGCCTTGTTAGCACCATCTTGCACTTTATTCCAAACGTCTGAAGAATTTGTTTTTTGTTCTGCACTAGCTCGTTTTTGCGCATCTTGAGTCGTAAATTTCGTCCCTGGTGTGTTTGGCAAAATATTTTCCATTTCTAATTTCCAAATTCCTGCGACGCCTTCTTCACTGATGCCTTGCAAAAAGTGATTGCTATCCGTATTATCAAAGCCAATCCAAGTGGCAACCACTACATCTGGCGTATAACCCACAATCCACTGATCTTTAGTGCCATAGCCATAGCTGTCCGGCACTTCCGTACTACCAGTTTTTCCTGCAACATCATAGCCACTAGGTTTGGCAGAAGTACCCGTACCATGATCAAATACACCCAGCATCATGCTAGTCATCTCTTTAGCAGTTTTAGCCGACATGATTCGCTGATGTTTTGTTTGCGTATTATCAACAATCACATTGCCACTAGCATCAACAATCTTAGTAATAAAATGGCTTTCTGGTTTTTCACCCTGATTAGCAAAAGCAGTGTAGGCGCCAGCCATCTGGTATGGTGAAACACCAACATTTAATCCACCTAGCGCCATTGCTAAGTTCTGATCGCTTTTTGGCAGTTTAATGCCAAATTTTTTCACTGTGGAAACACCTTTTTGCACACCGATTTGGTCCAATAACCACACTGCTGGTGCATTAAGGCTTTGCGCTAAGGCTGTGTACATCGGAACTTTACCCTTATAATTATCGCCATAATCCGTTGGCGTATAGTGATTAGAGCCATAAGACAGTTTTTTATCCGTCAATTGCGAATCATAGTGATAGCCATTTTCTAACGCAGGCGTATAAACAGCTAAAGGCTTCATGGTTGAACCTGGTTGCCGCTTAATTTGTGTAGCCCGATTATAACTCCGAAAAGCAGGTGACTCATTTCGACCACCAACCACTGCAGCAACGCCACCTGTTTGTGGATCTAATGCGACCGAACCTGCTTCAACTTGTGTCCCATCGCTAGCATTAGCTGGAAAAGCCCAATCTGAACGAAACGCCTGCGACATTTTCTGTTGGTAAGTTTGGTTCAATGACGTATAAATTTTATAACCCTTGTTCATAATGTTTTCTTCAGATAAGCCATAACGATTAATGGCCTCATTTACCACAGCATCAAAATAATAAGGATAGCGATACCCGTTGGATTGCGTATAATTATCTTGAAGATTCAATGGTTTTTGTTTAGCTGTTGTTTCCTGACTAGACGTTAACTTTTGATTATCCGTCATCAACCCTAAAATTAAATTTCGCCGGGATAAATTATTTTTCGGATGTTCAATCGGGTTATAAAAGCTTGGACTCCGTAACATTGCCGCAATACTAGCGGCTTCAGCTGCATCTAGTTCACTAGCGTTTTTGCCAAAATATTTTTCTGAAGCATCTTGAACGCCCCAAACACCATTACCAAAATAGGCATTATTCAAGTACATGGTCATAATGTCTTTCTTAGTGTAGACTTTATTGATTTCAATGGCTAAAAAGAGTTCTTCTGCTTTGCGACGAAAGGTTTGCTGCTGCGTTAATAACGCATTTTTAGCCAATTGCTGCGTAATGGTACTCCCACCACCATTGATCTGGCCACGATGAATGATATAGCTGACCGCAGCCCGGGCTGTCCCTTTGATACTAAAGCCTGGATTAGACCAAAACGAGCGGTCTTCAGTTGAAATCACAGCATTTTGAATCTGTGGTGAAATTTTATCAAAACTGATATAGGTTCCTTTTTGTGCATACAAGGAACCCGCTTTTTGTTTTTTATGGTCGTAAACTGTCGTGGTCGCTTGCAAATTTGCCTTTAAATGCTCAACATCTGCCGTTTTAGCCAAAAATGTGAGGTAAGCACTGACAAATAAAAATAACGTTAGTAAAATTAAAATTAACCAACGCGTCAATAAATAGCGCCGCCAAATCCGCCGTAACCAATGCCAAAAAGCCAACCAGTAGGGACCGATAAAATGCCCAACTGGCGCTAAAAAACGCTTGATTGCCCCAAACATTTGGCGCATAATTGTTAAAAATTTTTGCATAAAAATCCTCGTTTACTGGTAAATTGCTATTTTATTGTAGCATACTTAGCATAGGTAAAAAATTAAGCCTGTTTTAAGTTTAAACAAAGCTAGTGCCCTCAACCACCGACTTTAGTCGCAAAAATAACTCAGTCAATTGGCACTAACCTTACTAGAACATTGCAAAGGGAGTTGCTCATGCAAAGCTGGCATTATCAAACAATCATTAACGCATCACAAAACGGTCATACTTTACGTCAATACATGCGCAATGACATTTTAATTCCTAAAACAATCTATCATGCGTTACGCGTTCAACGTGCAATGACGTTAAACGGACATTACCAGTCGGTGAATAACGTGGTCCATACTGGTGACAAAATTAATCTAACTTTCACTGCCGCAGATTTTAACAAGCGACAGCCCCATTATGTTCCTGATAATACGCGCCAAATTCCCATATTATATGAAAATAAAGATTTATTAGTGGCTAATAAACCAGCGGGGATCAAAACTCACCCCAATCAACCTTATGAAACTGGTACATTGATGAACTATTTAACAGCTTATCTAGCACAAGCGCCTTACATTGTGCATCGCTTAGATATGGCCACTAGTGGCGCTATTTTAGTGGCGAAAAATCCAGTAGTTGTACCTATTTTGAATCGTTTGTTAAGTCAAAAGAAAATTACCCGCCAATATTTTGCTTGGGTACACGGCCATCTACCGAGCCAAGGAACCATCAATTTAGCGATTGGCCGCGATATTGCAGATAAACGAAAACGCCAAGTCGCCGGTATTCAAGCGGTTAACGCCGTCACCCACTACCAAAGTATTAAACAAACCCCGACCGCCACATTGTTAGCAGTTTGGCTGGAAACCGGCCGCACGCATCAAATTCGCGTTCATTTCAGTTATTATGATCACCCGTTAATTGGTGATCCTTTATATGATCCCAAAGCGCTGCAATTTTCACGTTTATTGTTACATTCGGCTAAAATGCATCTACTGCTACCCTTTAGTCTGCAGCCCATCAATATTAAAGCACCGACACCGACTGATTTTTATCCGCTGTCAATCAATGACAATAAACCACGATAACTAAATTATCGTGGTTTAACTTGATTCGCTTACCAAAACATTATTCAACCAATAACCTTTGAGTAAAATAATCATGAATGTCACGTGCGCTTTGCCGATCTGGGCTAATAATTAGAATCGTATCATGACCCGCAATAGTACCTGCAATTTGTGGAAAAGTGAGTTCATCAATGATTGCTGCTAACGAATTGCCATTACCAGGTGCTGTTGTCACCACATTAACAAATTCAACTTGCTGGATTGACACGACCACCTCAGCAATTGTGTCATCTAAGCGCTCAGCGACTGTTTTTTCACCATTATGATAAATTGTATACCGTAATTGTCCTTGTGAATCACGTTCTTTCACAATTTGCATTTCACGAATGTCACGCGAAACGGTTGCCTGTGTGGCATGAATGCCCTCGGCCTCTAACGCTGCAAGCAGCTTTTCCTGTGTTCCGATTGTTTGTTGTTGAATAATTTGTTCAATTTTTGCTTGGCGCTTGTTTTTTTTCAAAAATAGTCACCTCAACCAAAGTTAAAATTTACCGGCGGACCTTGAAATGAACACAACGATTGGTTTATAAATTATTAGCCCTTCAGTATCTAATTAGCTTGATTATACCAAATTCAGGTAAAATTACCCAATTCTGCGAATAATCATTCATTTATTTATATAAAAACGTCACTGGAGAAATCCAGTGACGTTTTTTACTAGTCGTTTTTCAACTTACATTTCTTTTGGGGCGTGAACACCTAATAACGCTAAACTTTGAGTAAGAACTTGGCTGACACTTGCAACCATCGCTAAGCGAGCTGGTTTTTCTGCATCTGCAACCAGCACTTTAGTATTGGCATAATACTTGTTAAAGTTCTTGGCTAAACGTAATGCATATTTTGCTATAACGGATGGCTCATATTCCTTGCTAGCACGAATAATCATGTCAGGAAATTCAGCTAATTGCTTTAAAACATCCCAAGCTGAACGGTCAGCTAACGTATAATCAGTTTGTTGCTTTAAATCAACACCAGCCTTACGCAAAATACTTTGTGCCCGAGCATTGGTGTACTGAACGTAAGGTCCGGTTTCACCTTCAAAACGAACAACATCTTCTAAATTAAAATCAAAATTATTTAACCGCTCATTTTTTAAATCATGAAACACAACGGCACCAATTCCGACATCATTGGCCACTTGATCTTTATTTGCTAAATCTGGATTTTTCGCATCGATTTGTTTGTGAGCAAGATCCACTGCATCGTTTAACACATTTTCTAATAAAATCACACGACCTTGCCGAGTAGACAATTTCTTACCATTTTCAGTAATCAAACCAAATGGAATGTGGTGAATGTCATCGGCCCAATCAAAGCCCATTTCTTTTAAAACGGCTTTTAATTGTTTAAAATGATCCCGTTGTTCATTACCCACAACATAAAGCGACTGCACAAAATGGTAAGTCCGTTTCCGATAAATCGCTGCAGCTAAATCACGCGTGATGTAAAGTGTGGCACCATCGCTTTTTTTAATCAAAGCCGGATTTAAATTATAGGCCGATAAATCAACAATTTCTGCTCCTTGACTCTTTTTAAGCAATTTTTTATCTTCTAGCATTTGCACAACTTCAGCCATTTTATCATTGTAAAATGCTTCGCCTTTATAAGAATCGAATTGAATATCCAACATGTCATAAATTTTCATAAATTCTTGCAACGAAACTTTACGGAACCAAGTCCAAAGTTTGATTGCCTCATCGTCGCCAGCTTCCAGTTTAACAAACCAATCGCGGGCTTCATCATCTAACTCTGGGTGTGCTTGATCTTCTTGATGAAATTTAACGTAATACTTCAATAAATTCGTGATGGGATCAGCTTTAACAGCTGCCTCGCTACCCCATTTTTTATAGCCAACAATCAATTTACCAAACTGAGTTCCCCAATCACCTAAATGATTGATTTTAACTGGCTTATAGCCAACTTTAGTCAAAATGTTAGCCAATGAATTCCCAATCACCGTTGACCGTAGGTGCCCCATTGAAATCGGCTTAGCAATATTAGGGCTGGACATATCAATCGGCACCTGTCCTTGCTGACCTAAATTAGCGTCACCATAATGCTCAGCTTGTTGCAAAATAGTCTGCAACAACTGATGACTAAACTGAGCCTTATCTAAAAAGAAATTAATGTAGGGACCGACCGCTTGAACTTTTTCGAAATTATCAGCATTGATTTTCGGTGCAAGATCAGCAGCAATCTGCTGTGGCGCCTGCCGAAAAATTTTTGCCAAGGTAAATGTCGGAAAAGCATAGTCCCCTAAATCAGATGTTTTTGGCACTTCAATTAATTTAGCAATCGCCGCTGCATCTAAATGATCCTTTAAAACTGGCAATAAAGCCTGTACAACAAGTTCTTGTTCGTTCATAATCATACTCCTTTATCAATTTAATGCTTAAACTAAATAAAAAATCTCCTACAGCCAAATAACTGTAAGAAACGAGTCAAACCCGCGGTACCACCCTTTTTGATGATTATCCACTCAATATTTAATTTCTCCTCGAAAGGGCGACTCAATGTGTTAATCATCTAGCTTCCACCAAATCTAGATTCGCTGGCCATTAATTGACATTGATTAATTTTCTCATCGGAGCAACTTCGGTAGCTACTATACCTTATCTAAAAGGTTAATTCAAGCCTAGATGCAACCTAAATGGCAAATAAATGGCCTACAGCATAAGTAACAAACATGGTTAAAAGTCCTACTAAAAGGTTACGCAAAACGGCCCGTTTGCGTTTTGTCTTTCCCAAAGTCGCACTGGCATAACCAGTTAATAATAGCGCACAGGCAACTGCCAACATTGTAACCGAAACCTTCCACTTAGCTGGTACTAGCGTAATGGTTAATAATGGTAAAATTGCGCCGGCAAAAAAAGAACAAAAGGAAGAAATTGCCGCATGCCAAGGATTAAAATAATTACCTAATTCAATATTATATTTCTCACGACAAGTCGCCCCTAAACCATCTTTTAGCATTAATTCTGTGGCCACTTGTTGCGCTAATTCTTTTGAAATTCCCTTAGCGGTATAAACAGCCGTTAAATCGGCTAATTCTTTGGGATAGTTTTTTGCAATGGCTTGTTTTTGTCGGTGTGCTGTCATGGCCTGCATATCGCGTTGCTGGCTAACTGAAACATATTCGCCGCCACCCATCGAAAATGCACCAGCCAACATGCCCGAAACACCAGCAATAAATAAAGCAAACGAGCTCTGTTGGGCGCCTGCGACACCCAGAACGATCCCAGCGGTTGAAATAATACCGTCGTTCATCCCTAAAACACCAGCACGTAAAACATTGAGCCACTCGGATAAACGTAATGATGGCTTGGCCTGTGACCGATGAAGATGTAAATCAAGCATAATAAATCGTCCCTTCTGTCGTTTCCAACGACATGCAATCTATGTGTAGCAATTAATTTGTGAGGATGTCTCTTAAGGAGATATTTCACATGAGAGCACCGTACAAATTAATGTTGAGCTAATTGAAATTCCTTCTCAATTATAGCACGCAATTGAAAACGAATACAGGGGTGATAATAATTTTTTATTGATTGCAGTCAGCCACCATTAAAAGCCCTAGGTGTTGATCTTTAATAAAAAGCTGTTAACTACATTATTTCTATCAAATGTTAATCAAGTACAGCCTACCTTTGCAAAACTTTTCACTAAATAAGAAACGGTACTGGTGGTCTAATGTAAAAAAATACGGCGTAACCCACTTGAAGTAGCTTACGTCGCATTACCGTTTGACCCTAAAACTGATTGCTTTACGATCACAATAATATTGACAGTTTATCCATCATTCAGAAAATAATTTAATCGCTTTGCCTTTAGCGGTTAATCCTGCGGGCGTTGCAAATTGACCCAATTTTTGTTGCAGCTCAATACGTGCCCGCAACTCATTGAAGATTTCGCTATACATCACACCAGCTAATTGGCACGCACCAGCATATTTTTTCTGCATTGCTGCTGTAAATGGTGCGTTAGCAGCTAGCCAATCATTTTTAGTAATCACAGTATGGAAAGAGTCGGCAACATCAAAAGAAGAAACTGGCTCAGCTGCATAAAAAGGTGTGGGATTGGTCAAATCTAATGACAAGTGCCCCACAATTTCTGCAGTAACATTGGTTTGAATTTCTTTTAACTGCTTCAAATAATAGAAGAGCCGATCAGTCGCATGAAATCCAGCAGAACCAGTCGGCTGCATGACGACAACATAATCTGTACTGGCTAAGCAGTTATTAAACGTCAAAGCAAAAGTTGCCCCGGTATCAATCAAAATATAATCATATTGCTGTTTTAGCTCAGCAACTAAAGGGGGCATTAAGCTAGTTGTCCGCTGTGTTTGTGTTGTTGCCTCTGCTTCAACTGCCGTTTCAAAATAACTTTCGATTTCCGGGGCGCCCGGGATTAAATCTAATTGCGGCCGCAAGGGGGTGATTACCGTACCTAACTGTTTGACCGTTAATCCGGTTGTTAGCTTAGCTTGTGTTCGTTGTTTAAACAACGCTAACAGCGTTTTCGTTGCTACTAAATCCGTTGTTGCGTCAATCACCAATACACGTTGTTTAAATAATTTATTCGCGACTAAAGCCGTCATAATACTTGCAGTTATTTTACCAGTCCCAGCTTTTGAGCCTGCAAACATGACCACTTGTCCCATAAAATCACCTACTATTCTTCATACTCATTACAACTTCCATTATAACTTAAAAAAACACCGACTACGGGTTTAAATTTAATTAGCCGCCCTACATTTAATTCAGTTTTTTGTTAATTCAACAGCAATACCACAACAGATCAGTCGAAATCTCACTTTATTTTGCGTATGATAGAATTAGATAATGATGAGATTGATTAAGGAAGTTTTTAAATGCAATTAACAATCCGACAACTTTATGACACCATGTATCAAACAATGGGGCCTCAAGGTTGGTGGCCCGCTGATTCTAAATGGGAAATTATTTTAGGGGCCATCTTAGTACAAAACACAAATTGGCGCAATGTTGTTCCTGCCTTAGATCAGTTGAAACAGCAAACCGCCTTTTCGCCACAGCGTCTACACGGGTTAACAGCTGACCAACTAGCGCCATTAATCCATTCAAGTGGTTTTTATCGTAATAAAAGTAAAGCAATCGCTGCGGTTTTTAATTGGCTGGCCCAGTATAACTATGACTTAACCCACATTAAAACTAAATTGGGATCCAAACTAAGGCCGGCTTTATTAAACATCCGGGGTATTGGTGCGGAAACGGCTGATGTCTTCTTAGTTTACGTTTTTGATGTGCCCATTTTTATCGCAGACAGTTATGCCCGCCGGTTATTCAACTGTTTAGGCATCACTAGTACAACTTATCAACAATTAGCCCGGCAAGTTAAACTGCCAGCTGATTTTAGTGCGGCAGAAGCCCAAGAATTTCACGGTTTAATCGATGAATTTGGCAAGCGCTATTTGCAGTCTGCTAATGCTTGGCAAACCAGTTTTTTGGCACAGCAGCACGCGACAATTAAATTAACACCGATAACCACTTAATAAATTAAATTTATTTAAAAAATGGTTTTTATCAACCCTGATAAGTTTTTTTACGCTATAATAATGGCTAAATTTAAAATAACGATAGCTTAGCCATCCGCCTTAAGTAAATTAAAATTCAGCCTTCTGACTGAAGTATTTTACTAGGCAAATTGTTTAGAATATGGTATAAACTTATCAATCAAGCACAATTTTACGGAGGGGTTGCCGATGAAGACAGTTACGTCACGCCGTTTACTTAACTTAATCTCCTTAGCTGGACTAGGAGTTTCAATTTGGTTTATCGTCTATTGCTTCCATTTAGGCGTTTTTCACGATACAACTATTTTGCAAAGTTTAGTCCAACAAGCTGCCTTTTTTGGCCCATTATTATTTATCGCCTTACAAATTGTGCAAGTCGTCGTCCCAATTATTCCCGGTGGAATTAGCCTAGCTGCCGGTGTACTGATCTTTGGACCCATCACGGGTTTTATGTATAACTATATCGGGATTGTTTTAGGCTCAATGTTAGCCTTCATTTTAGGCCGGCGCTTTGGTAAACCATTAATTCATCATTTGATTAGTCAAAAAACTTATGAACGTTATATTGGCTGGCTAGATAATCAAAACCGATTCACCAAATTATTTGCTTTAGCGATCTTTTTACCCGTTGCACCAGATGATGTCTTGTGTTTATTGGCCGGATTAACTAAAATGTCTTTTAAAACTTTCACGCTAATCATTTTGTTAGCTAAACCGGCAACTATTTTTCTTTATAGTTATGCATTAGTCTACGGCGGTACCTTTTTAAGCCAGTTGTTATGATAAACATTGACTTGATAGCATTAAAAAGAAGCAGTTGTGTCATAATTGATGATACAATTGCTTCTTTTAGTTAACTAAACTATTTTTGAACATAGGCACGTAAGCGCTGAACGGCTTCCTGTAAAGTTGCCATACTTGCCGCATAGCTAATCCGCACATAGCCATCACCACCAGGACCAAATGAAGCCCCAGGAATCAACGCCAATTTTTGCTTTTTGGCTAAATCACGGACAAACGTCCAAGAATTCTGAGCGCAATTTATTGGAATTTTAGCAAACAAATAAAAAGCCCCATCTGGTCGTGCCACCTTAAATCCTAACGGGCGTAATGCTTTTAACAAATAATCACGTCGTTGAATATAGGCTTGCGCCATTTGTTGACTGTCTGCTTGCCCATTTTGCAGCGCTTCTAACGCCGCATCTTGCACCATAGTTGTCGGTGCCGTTACCATGTATTGGTGTGCTTTGATCATTTGTTGAGTTACTAGCTCAGGAGCCAGCAAAAAACCAATCCGCCAGCCTGTCATCGCATGTGATTTAGATAAACCATTAATCACAATGACTTGCTCCGGAATAAAGTTAGCTAATGATTCATGTGTCTGGCTGTAAGACAATTCAGCATAGATTTCATCACTGATTACCCATAGTTGGTGCTTTGCAATTACTTTAGCTAAGCCAGCGAGTTCAGCATGATTATAAGTCACACCAGTTGGATTATTGGGATAATTCAGCACCACTGCTTTGACCGTTTTACCTTGCTGTGCGTTAATTGCTGCTTCAAGTCGTTGCGGTGTGAGCATAAAGTGATCAGCACTAGTATCCAATAAAACGACTTGCCCGTGATTTAACAATGTATCCGGAATATAAATTGGAAAAATCGGAGTGGGAATCAAGATCACATCATCTGGATTAACTAACGTTTGTAAAGCTGCCGCAATTCCTCCCGTCGCACCAACTGTAGCAATCACGTTTTTTGCTTGATAATGCCAATTAAATTTTTGGTTATAATAGGCTGCCGCAGCTGCTCGTAATTCTGGTGTCCCGGCATTTGGCGTATAATGAGAACGATTTGCTTTAATCGCATTGATTCCAGCTTGTTTAATGTGTTCTGGTGTATTAAAATCCGGTTCTCCTAAAGTTAATTTAATCATCCCTGAAATCTGGCTAACTTCCCCATCAAATTGGCGAATGTCCGATACTGCGATCTTTTTGACTGTTTGGTTAAAATCTGTTCGCATTGATTTCCCCTGCTTTCTGATGACCTAGCCACTTAATTACCCTTCATTGTACAATGATTACCTGCTGCTTGTGAATACTAAAAACGCTAGGTTAAGGGAATACTTAACCTAGCGTCTAATTTAAAGTTACCTTAGCGACACAATTTGCGCCGCTACCCGATTAATAAAACTTTGGTCATGTTCGATTAACAATAAAGTGGGCCGTATCGAGTGTAATAATTGGACAAGTTGTTCTTGATTATAAATATCCAAATAATTTAACGGCTCATCCCAAACATATAAAGCTGCCGGTTGAGATAATGATTTAGCCAACTCCACTTTTTTCCGCTGCCCCATACTGAGATCTTCAATCCGTAGATTAAATGCTGCTCGCGGCAATCCTAATTTATGCAGATTATTTAAAAAAGCTTGTAAATCCAATTTTTGTGCTATTGCAAAGTCTGCTAGTTTACCCTTATTTTTTTCATAATTTTGACTGACATAACTGATCGCCAGCTGGGCTGGCTGTTGAACATTACCTTGTACCTGACCAGTAAATTGACCCTTTAAATATTGAATTAATGATGTTTTACCACTGCCATTTGGTCCAACTAATGCCACACGTTGTTTATTTTCCAAAGTGAAGGATGTTGGCTTAAAGAGCCATTTTTGTTGATAACCTAATCGAAGCTGTTGGACATTTAATAGTTGTTGGTGACGACTAGGCTGAAAATTCATCTGCAACGGCACCACTTGTTCAACGTTTTTTAATAACCGTTGTTTTTGCGCCACTTCAACGGACAAGCGTCGTTGTAACTGTTTTGCCCGCTTCATTGTCCGTGCTGCCCGTGCACCAATAAACCCAGTATCCATCACTGCCCCACTGCCTCTTTGCTGTGGGTGACCATACTTATCTTTCTCACGACTTTGTGACCACTGCACTTTTTTCGCTGCGGTTTGCCGCAGTCGCAAAATTTCTTTTTTAAGTTTATCATTTTGTGCTTGTTCAAATTGATCGCTTAATTGTTTCTCCTTTTGATAAACGGCAAAATTCCCCTGATAACAGCTAATTTTATTTTTTTCAATTGCTAGTGTGTGGTCAGTCACTTGATTTAAAAATGATTGATCGTGACTAACAACAATAAAGCCTTGATATTTTTGTTGCAAGTAAGCAGCAACTTGCTGGCGACTGCGAAGATCCAAATGATTGGTAGGTTCATCCAGTAACGGAAAACGTCCAGGAACCACAAATAACGCCGCTAGTAACGCTTTAGTCTGCTCACCACCCGATAAAGTAACAAATGGCTGCCACAATAAATCAGGTGTCAACTGCAACTGCCGGAATTCCCGTTCAATTTACCACTGTGGCACATGGGTTAACGCCAATAAAATATCGTCGGTCAATTGGATTTTATCAGAAATAGCTTGAGGAAAATAATTAAACTGTTGCTGCTGATCAATACTGCCTTGATAAGGTAATTGTCCCAACAATAAACGTAATAATGTTGTTTTGCCCCGACCGTTACGACCAACTAAACCTAAATGCCACTGACTATCCAAATTAAAATCAGCTTGTTCAAATAACGGTTTTTGCCCGGGATAGGCAAATGTTAACCGTTTAATTTCTATTTTAGACATACACTCACCTCACTGATGAACTGCTTTCAAAATCAGCTCAAAAAGTGCGGACGCAAAAAGCACCTGCACATTGAATCACTAAGCCAATCCTGAAAACAAGCGCACTCATCCCCTTTAACTAAGAGATGAATAACGACAAAATTAACAGCTTAGCTTAGTTTTTCAATGCACAGATGCCTCCCTTAAGTGAATAACGTTATTATAGCAGATCTAATTAACATTGCAACCTAACCTGCCATCTGCGCCATAAAATGCGGCAGCGCCGTGATAATTTGAGTTGGCAGGGTTACATATTGTTGTTTTGCTAAATTGTCGCTAATTTTACTATGACTGTAAATTGCTGCTAAAATGCTTTGCCCCCGATTTTGGGTAAATTGCGCTAAAAAGCCAGCTAAAATGCCAGTCAAACAATCACCCATCCCGCCGGTTGCCATTGCAGCTGAACCCACTGGATTCTGCCAAACCGTACTTGAATTTGCCAAATAAATTTCAGTCCGGTGGGCTTTGACAATAACGTCGGCTCCCAATTGCTGCTGGACACGCTGATTTTGTGCTGGCGTCTGTTGAGGTAATTTGATCCCAGACAAACGCTGCCACTCCATTTGGTGCGGTGTAAAAATCAATTTTGCATGTGGTAAAGCTAGTTGATGTGTTGCAATTAAGGTAATTGCAGAACCATCGATAATTAAATTTTGTTGGGGTTGCACCCGACTAAAAACAAATTTTAAAACCGCTAAGGCAGTAGCATCCGTTCCCAGACCAGGACCAATCACAATGCAATCCATCTGTGGCATCAGCGCTGCAACCGCGGCATAGTCTTGATAATCCACTACCATGGCTTCAGGCAACCGCGCATGTAAACTCACAAAATTCTGTGGTGCAGTGGCACAGGTCACTAACCCGGCACCACTATAAACTGCTGCACTGGTACTCATAATGATCGCCCCGCCAAAATGTGTATTGCCACCAATGGTCATCACACGGCCAAAGGTCCCTTTATGACTTTCCTGTTGCCGTGGCTGAATCACGTGGCGAACAATTTCTTCGGTAATTTGCTGCATCTTCAACACTCCTTTATCACAATTAACACTAAGTTCAGTATAACAAAATATCCTTGACCAGACTGGTGCGACAATGCTACACTATTTAGGTGCTAATAGTGCATTGCCGCTGTGGCGGAACTGGCAGACGCGCAGCATTCAGGGTGCTGTTTCCTTCGGGAAGTACAGGTTCGATCCCTGCCAGCGGCATTTAGAATGAATTAAAAGAAAATTTTGTTTTTAAGAATCCTGTTAAACCAACGTTTAGTGGGATTCTATTTTTTTAGAATGAACTAAAAAGGACCAAAAAATAAATAAATGGTGCACGGTTGGTGCACGGTCGCTACTTTTTAAGTAACTTAAATTTAAAGTAATTACTATTTCTTTATAAGATTAATATTTAGTCATGTGCTTTTAATACTGCTAAATTATAATAGTAAGTAATGGCATTTAAAAATTATCTAATTTAAAGGAGATCATTTTAATGATACGCAACATTTTGGCAATTGTCGCACTTTTACTAGCAATTATCAGTTTAATCGGCTTTTTAATTAAAATTCCCATGATTGAAACTATTCGCGCGCTGGCCAATCTAGCTGTTATCTTATTTTTCATCGTCTCCAGGCAGCAACACAAAGCATGACATTAATTTACTGAAAAACGGCTGAAACGGTTTTTAAATATGTGCAAATTCATTTAAATCAGGTTGAACTTTTTCAAACTAGCTACCGCCAAACTAAATTTCAGGTATATAATGAGTTTTATTATGAAGATTAATAAACGATTATTTCTCAAGAAAATCTGCATTATTGTTTTAATAATACTTGAATTAGTCCTTTTATTAGCCCATTTTGCAGTTGGTAACGGACAACATCGCACTTCGCTTTTTAACGCAACACAACCACTGGCAAATAACGTCCAGGCCGTGAAAAAGCGCCAAGACATTCAACTACGTTTAAACCGTTATTTAAAAAGGGTTACCCGGGATAAAACTGTCAGCGTCAGTTTCTATAATTTAGGTCCGTTAAAAAACAGTCCTGCTGCGAAAAGTAAGTTGGCGGCAACCTATCAACCTGGGAAGCTACAAGCTGAATACCATGCACGTCAACCTAAAACTGCAGCAAGCACCTATAAATTATTTATTGCCGCTTACCTTTTTAGACGCGCAGTCTACCAAGATTTTACTTGGACCCCAGAGCTTAAAGCCGGTTTTCGCGAAATGATTGTCTACAGTGCAAATGATTTCCCAGAAGCCATGTTAAAACATTATGGGTTGGATTCCATTAATCAATTCATTAAAGATCAGCAATGGTACGCTCCTGTTTTTCAATCAGAAAAAATTTCTAAAACTACTACCTATAGTTTGCAATTGCTACTCATGGATTTAGTTAAAGGACGCGGTGCTTTTATTAATACTGCTAATCGCAATACGTTATTGAAATTAATGCGTCAGCAAAAATACCGTGCTGGGATTCCCAAAGGTGCTGCTCAAGCAACAGCTGGTACAACCGTCGCTGATAAAGTTGGCTTTTTAAAAGACACCAATAATGATGCTGGCATTGTCACGTTGCCCAATGGCCAGCACTACATCTTAGTTATTTTCACCCATGGACACCACCAGCACGACTTCAGTGGCTTCAAAAAGATTGCTAATATCACAAAACATGTGCAAACTATTGTTTACAGCAAACAGTAATACGAAAAGAAGGTGGTTAAATGTACATTGCAATTAATCCAGAACGCAAGTTTAACCTAATCATCTTGTTGCTTGTAGAACTCATTTTAATCACACTTATGCAGTTTCAATCAGCGCTACTTCACTTAATTAACCAGATTGGCCAGCTAATTGCTACTTTTATCCTTTTACCTAGCTGGCTCAATCGATTAGGTTTATTTGCCAGCCACTGGTCTATGGGGTTGTTTTACGCCTTAATCTTATGGTTTTTTCTTTGGGGATTTAAACACAAACTCATTGCTGCTTGGGTTTTATTAACTTATCTGGGCGGCACTGCAGTTGGTTTATTCCTCCAAAAAACAATGACAGTCTTGCCGCTTCAAATTACCACCACGATCATTAATCAGCGGGTACTCATTTTAACGATCATCAGTAGCTGCTTAATGACTGCCCTATCACCGCTAATTCGGCAAGTTAATAAACAGCGCGTATTAAAAGTTAGTTTGTGGATAGTTAATTTTTGGCTGATTGTCACGTTGTTAAAAACTAAAACTGCTACAGTATCAACGCTACTCACTAGTACTATTTTTGCCCAAGCTTGGCTACAATTCTGTCAGGCACAATATTTGGTGCAATTTAAACAATTACAAAACTGGCCACTATTTAGACACTCAGATTATAATTGAGTAATTCCAATTTATTGGTGACTTAAAGCATTAAAATTCCTTTTTAAACTTAGCCTATGGTAAGCTAAAAATCAATTAAAATTAGTTTACTAAGGAGATGAGTCCTATGTCAAAGTCACCTCACGCACCGCGCGCATTTAATTGGAAGCACCTTCTAGCCATTATTATTGTTGTCGAAGCATTAGGGATGTTATCCGCACTTTTAGCAGGTAATATTAGAGTAACTTATTTACACTTCGCACTACCGCAATTTTCCCCACCAGCTAGCCTATTCGGCATTGTTTGGCCGCTACTTTACCTTATGATCGCTATCGCTGGCTATCTCTATTTCAAAGCAAATGGTAAAACGTGGGGCTACACGTTATTTGGAAGCCAGCTACTGCTAAACTTCATTTGGAGCATTATTTTCTTTCATTTCAACTGGTATTGGCTCGGCCTGATCATCATTATTGTACTTGATTTAGCCGTGATTGCGTGTATACGTGAGTTTAGTAAAAATAGCCGCTGGTCAGCTTGGCTTTTAGTCCCTTATCTAATTTGGTTATTATTCGCTACTTACCTCACTGTCGGTGTCGCACTTTTAAATTAATTTTGGCAATAAACGACTACTAGTAAAGCCCCGACCAAAAATTGGTCGGGGCTTTTTTATGCAACTCAATAGGAATTTTCGTGATTAACTACTAAAACTTTAGACTTTCCGTAACGAATAACATAATTTGAAGTCGAGCTAGATAATAATTTAGCTAAAACATCTCGCTGACTTTTACCAATAATTACCAGATCAATATTATATTGGTGCGGTAATTCATGCGCAATAATTTTTTTAGGAATACCTTTAGCTAAAATGGTTGTCGCCAGTACGCCATTAGTTTTAGCTTTAATCTGAGCTTGATTTAATAAATGTTGCGCATAAGAAGCAACGCCAGTATAAAAGTCAGCTGATAAAACGCCGTGGCGATTATAAGTAAAAAAATTACGCTGGTCAATTACAGTGGCAATAAACAATTCCGCCTGAAATTGTTGTGCTAATTGAATGGCCTTTTCTAAAGCAACAGCAGATTGATGACTGCCGTCAACTGGCACTAGGATTCGTTGATACATCGCATCACCTCATTTAATTTATGGTTAAGTATGCTGATTTAACAGTCATTCCACAAGAAATATGCAATTAATTGAATTTCACATTCTGCGCACTTACAAATGACATTCGTCTTAAATTAAGGCTGGCATGATAAAAATGGATATGCTATACTGTAATAGTTGAAATTTTGCGGGTGTAGTTTAGTGGTAAAATTCGAGCTTCCCAAGCTCGCGTCGCGGGTCCGATTCCCGTCACCCGCTTCATTAGATTAAGAAAGAACGGCGATAATTATCGCCGTTCTTTTTTGTTAAATTGCGTATCAACAAGTAATCGACCACGCTTGTTGGCACAATTTCTTGCACAAACTTCTTAATGCTAGCTGACTCCACTCAATATACATCAATTTTAGCCTAGTTAACAATATTTTAATTAACGTTAGCAAATGGCCGATTAAAGTTGTACCAGTAAACAACATGTGCTTGCTAATTATTTAGCTTAACTATTTCATATGTGCTTGAATAAATTGATAATGCTCATCATTTATGATAGCCCCATAATTCCCATAATCATTATTCGCATTACCATTGGTGTGAACTGCAATAATTTCATGTTGATTATTATAGATTGGCGAACCTGATTGCCCACCAATGGTATCTGCATCATGAAATAACCGTTTACCTATATGCTGGACGACTTTGCCAGTATCCGTCCACATCGTTGCATGAGCTTTGTCTTGGGGATAGCCAGTCACCGTAATCGGTGTGCCAATTTCAGCATGATTGGTCACTTTTAAAGCTAGTGGCGTCACAACATCACCAATACTTTCACCTGCTGCATTAGGCGCAATATTGATCACAGCCAAATCACTATCAGAATTTGGATCAGCAGCATATTCTTCAGGAAAATGGATTGCCGTAATTTTAAATTTACCATATGGATACTTAGCACCGCTCCGTCCTGGTGCAACGTAAATATTTTCTGATGCGAAATCGTCCACAATATTATCCGCAATATGACCAGCAGTTAAAACCGTATTTTTCCCAATCACAGCACCACTACCCCACGACTTACCAGTTTTAATGTAAGTCATACTCGCATATGGTGCAGTTGTCGTCTCTGTTACTTCAGTTCGATTATCTTCATCAATAATCGATCTATTTTGAGTCACTGTTTCTGCAGCAACTAATGATGGCAAACTACATAGACCAATACTACTAACTAACAATAAGGCACCGCTCACCACGATGTTGAGTAAAAAACGTTTCTTTTGCATAGGTTCGCCTCTTTTCATTTTGTTATTTTTTCAGTTTACGAAAAAATCAACTTAATTGTCAAAAAAAACACAGCCTTTTGTGCCGACCCCAAAAAATCTAATTTTTTGAGGGCAGTACATCGGCTGTGTTTTTTAATACTTTTATAGCGCTAAAGTGTGACCAAACGGCGGTATAACCCAAACCCAATTAAAAATGTCAAAATGTCAGCAACTGGTTGCGCTAAAATAACGCCTTGCAGGCCAAACAACCAAGCTAACAACACAATGACAGCAGCAAAAATGATGCCTTGCCGTGAAACCGCCATAATTAAAGCGCCAGTAGCTTTACCTAATGATTGGAAAACTGTGGTAAAGACCAAGATTGCACCGACAAACGGGGCGGTAATCAATAACCAGCGTAGCATTTTTGTGCCTAAAGCCACGATTGCAGCCTGATTCATAAATAAAGCAACCAACTGGGGCGCAAAAATCATCAGCACTAATGCACATCCCAAGGCATAAACTACTTCAATTAAAAAATCAAACCGCAAAATGGCATGAAAACGCGCTTTGTTTTTAGCACCATAATTATAACCAATTAAAGGCTGAGCCCCAAAGGCAAAACCAACCATAATCAGCATGACCACCATGTAGATTTTTAGCACAATTCCCATTGCTGCAACTGCAGTGGTCCCATAACGTGCTAAATAATTATTTAATAACATCACGCCAAAGCTTTGCATGAAATTTGTTAGTGAAGCCGGAATACCGATTTTTAAAACTGCTCGCACAGCTGGTGGTGCCACTCGCCACTGATGCGGTGATAGCGTCAAAATTTGACAATCTTTTACCATAAAATAAACTAGCAAACTCGTGTTGAGTGCATACCCAATAACATTAGCTAGGCCAACACCAGTTGCACCCCAATGAAAAACAAAAAGAAAAAGCGGATCTAGCAAAATGGTTAAAATCGTTCCCGCTAAAGTTGCTGCCATTGATTTAGTGGCTAACCCTTCTGTACGAATAATGTTACCTGGAACCAATGATACAATGATAAAAACTGAACCAAGCGCCATCATCCGGTAAAAACCCGCGGCATAAGGATAAGTTGCCGCGGTCACACCTAAAAGCTTCAGTAGTGGCCGCTCAAATACTAACATCAAAACCGTTAGTAATAAACTGAAAATAATGGCCGCGTAAAAACAAAAACTGCTGAGATGCGCACTGTCTAAATGCTGTTTTTTACCCAGTAACTGGGAAATTATGGCACTACCACCTAGTCCAAAAATATCTCCCACTGCTAACATAAATGAAAATAATGGCGTACCTAGCGCAATTCCTGCTACTAAATTAGCATTTCCAGTTTTAGCAACAAAAAAGGTGTCTGCCAAATTGTATATCATACTAGCAACCATGCCCAAAACTACTGGTAAGGCTAATTGCATGTAAACTTTAGGAATTGATTCATGTTCAAATAATTGTTCGATCTTCACAATTGAGCCTCCACATCACTTTGAATTGCACAATGATGTTTTTAATGCTTCTATTTCAGAACTCGTCAATGGTCGGTATTCCCCAGCTTTTAAAGCCGGGTCTAAGGTTAACGGCCCCATCTGCAACCGTTTAAGCTGCAGAACTTCTTTTTCCACTGCTTGAAATAACCGTTTAACTTCATGGTATTTTCCTTCACGTAACGTGATTTGAATCCAGCTTTTTTGTTGTTGTGGGTCAGTTTTAAGAATGGTTAACTCAGCAGGTTGAAAATGATAACCCGCCTTAGTCGTGATGCCTTGTTTAAAAGTTTGCTGGTCGGTTGCTGTCACTAGCCCAGCAATGATTGCCTGATAAATTTTTGCCACTTGTCGTTTCGGGCTGAGTAATTGATGCGCCATTTGACCATCATTAGTTAGCAATAATAACCCAGTGGTATCTTTATCCAAGCGACCGACTGGAAATAAATCTTGCCGCCAATCTGCAGTGCTTAATAAAGCTAAGACCGTCTTTTGGTGTTTATCAGTCGTTGCGGATAACGTACCTGCCGGCTTATTTAGCATGTAATAATAAAATTGTTGGTAATGAACTGACTGACCTGCGACAGTAACTTGATCCTGGGGTGGCGTCACTTTTAGCTTACCAGTTACGGCAACTTTGCCGTTCACTTGTACTTGTTTGCGCCGAATTAATTGTTGAACTTGTTTACGGCTGCCATAAGCCGCGTGAACTAATAATTTATCCAATCGCATTATTTTATCCCCAAACGGCGCCGTAATCCGGCCATGCGGCTACCTAATAATTGATCGCCAACACGGCTTTTTAAAATTAAGTAGCCGTAGACAATGGCACCCACACTGGCTACTAACACTAAAACTAACATACTGTGCAACCGATTAGCTGGATTCAAGAATAAGTACAGGCCTTGTTGTAAGGCAACACAAATAGCATACATAATCAACGCGAACAATAATGTTTCCGAGAAAAATTTAACCAACTCGGCCACTTTAAGGTGGAACATATTATTCATAGTATGCAGCATCAAATAGCTGGCGACAATGAACCCAATTGCAGTTGCAACTAATGGTCCAAACACTTTAAAAAGATAAATCATCGGGTACTGCACGCCAATTTTAACTAACAATCCCACTATAAAGTAAGCAATCGCTAAACGATTTTGGTACAGTCCTTGCAGCATGGCAGAAACAACAGTAAATAATCCTAAGACAATCGACATGTATGAAGAAAATTCCAGTACTAAAGTACCGGTAAAATCATAACCATAAAAAATTGTGTACAAAGGCTTAGCAACTGCCGCCATCCCCACTGCTGATGGAATCATGATAAAAAAGAACAATTCAATGGTACTATCAACTTGATCTCGCACATCGCGAAAGTCGTGTTTTGTGTAGGCTTCAGATAGTAATGGGATCGAGGTGATTGCCATCGAAGAGGCTAATGAAACAGTAATCATAATTAATTTATTCGCATTAAAAGCAAATAAGGCATATAACGCGTTGAATGTGGCCCGTGTGCCAATAACAAAGTCATCAATCATACTGAAGAAGGTGTACTGATCGACTAATTGAAAAATAGTGATCCCAGCATCTAAAATAATGAACGGGATGGCTTGATAAACCATTTCTAACAGCATATCGCGCGTAGAAACGTTCAATTCAGCAGCACTATTTTCCGCTAATTGGTCCCAATATTTACGCTTACGTAAATAATACCAAGCTAACACCAATAAACTGGCTAAAGCGCCGACAAACGCCGCAAAAGTCGAATGCGCTACCGCTGTTACATAGCTGCCGTGCATAACCTTCATAATCCAATAAGTCGCCGCTAATAAATAAACAACCCGGGCAACCTGCTCAACAAATTGAGACACTGCAGATGGCGCCATATTTTGGTACCCTTGGAAAAAGCCCCGAAATAGACTCATCACTGGAATAATCAATAACGGCCAAGCCAAAGAACGAATAACTGGAATCGCATGTTTATCGCCAGTTGAAATTATCGGGGCCAATAAATACAGCGCAGCAGCCGAAATTAGGCCCATAATCAACATTAAAAACAGTCCGCTACGGAAAAGTTTCCGTCCCGTGGTATATTCATTCATCGCATTATAATGTGCAACTTGCTTCGCAACTGCGCCAGGAATACCAGCAGTCGAAACAATTAAGAAAATACTGTAAATGTTATAACCAATAGCAAAAAGTGCATTAGCTTGTCCACTGAAACGACCAAGCATCATCAGCCAAGGGATAACATACAGCGCACCTAAAATTCGTGAGAACATACTGCCAGCAGTCATCCAAGCTGAGCCACGCAACATTTTTTCTTTTGAAGTGGCTACTTTTTTTTCTGGCTCATCTGCCATAATTTATCCCCCACAAACTAAATTTCATTTCGTCACAACCGGTGTCTTTCCTTTGACGTGGCCGGTTCAAAAATCCTATAATGAAGAAAAAAGCAAAGGTGGCGATTTCATGCAACAACCAACTTATTTAGTGGCCGTGGATGGTTCCAAAAATGCTAAACGCGCCTTTCAAACCGCACTTAAACTAGCGGTTAATACGCAAGCACAGTTAAAAATTTTATATGTCATTAATGATCGTGGCTATGATCAACAGCGTTTTAAGCCTGAATATTTACGCTTAATTGACGCTGAGCATCAATTGGCCGAAGAATTAACTACAGAATACACGACAATTGCGCAACAACAGCAAATTGCGGTTCAGCCAATTTTAAAGTATGGTTATCCAAAAGAGCAAATTATCGCCTACAGTCAAAAGCAGCCAGTTGATTTAATTTTTTTAGGTATTACTGGTAATAATGCCTTTGAAGCTGGCGAATTAGGCGCAACCGCAAGTTACGTCATCCGGCACACACCGGCCAATGTCTTTCTAGTCAAATAATTGACCAATCTTCATTTTATCATTTTCAGTTTATTTTAGATACTAAATTATGCAAAACAACTTGAAAAGCAACGTCTAACTAATGTTGTGTTCATTATCTATTATAATTTAAAGCTGGCTGATTCTTAATACGAATCGGCTAGCTTTAATTAATTTAGTCACAACTGTTCGTTTTATAAAACAATTAACTCATGAGGTATGCTAATCATGTTTTCGTAGCCCGTTGCCGTCACCAATACTTGATCTTCAATCCGAACGCCACCCCAATTTGGCATGTAAATCCCCGGCTCAATTGTTAAAACTGTATTAGGCTGAAGTATTTCATCGTAAGTTTCAGCAAGTAAGGGTTCCTCGTGAACGGTTAGGCCAATACTATGGCCAATTTTATCGTACGTTAACGGACCGTATTCAGTTCCTTGTAGTGGTTTTAATGACTCTGGATAAAAACGTTTAGTCGAAACACCTGCTTGAGTAATGGCTTCAGCCGCTTCTAAGCTTTGCTTTGTGTAGTCATAAACTTCTTTTTGCTTAGCAGTCGGTTTGCCCACAACTACTGTTCGCGTCATGTCGGATAAATAGCCATTATACTGACAACCATAATCTAATAGCACAAAATCGCCATACTCAATGGCTTTCTTTCCGGGAATGCCATGAAGCAAAGACGTTTTCTTTCCCGATATTAAAATATTGCCATAAGGCTGAGTGTCTGCGCCTTCTTCCACCATGTACAACGCCAATTTAGCGGCCAGCTCTTTTTCCGTTACACCCACTCGGATATCTTTTATAATCCGTTCAAACGCACGGCAAGCAATGTCACAAGCAATTTTTAAATACTGAATCTCTTGTGGTGACTTCACGACTCGTAGCGCATCAATGACGCCACCTGCTCGTTTAAAAGTTGCCGCTGCTTTTTGGTTCAGATCAAAGTACATCCCATAAGTCAGATAATCATCTTCAAATGCAATTGATTTCAGCCCAAGTTTTGCCGTCAAGGCCGCAATGGTATCACCTACCGTTTTGCCGGGTAACCGCCAATTAATAATCGAGTAGTCTGGTAATTCTATTTCAGCTTGTTCAGTATAGCGGGGATCGGTTAAAAAGAAACCTTGATCTTGCGTTAAAAGTAAATAAGAGTCATCACCAGTCCACCCACTAGTAAAACGAATATTCTCACGCTTGGCCATAAAAAAGGAATCGATCTGTTGCTTTGCTAAGTATTGACGGATTTTGCTTTCATTCATAGGTACTGCCTCGCTTTCTAGTTCGTCTTTAGTAATATCATTATAGTTTAGTTTAACTGGAAGTAGCGGTTGATACAATCGTTTTCAAATCAACAAAGTGAACTAATACTACTACCAGCTATAAAAGCGCCGACAGTACAACCTATTATGCTTATGCTGACATCGTTAATGTTACTTTGTTGATGAGTGGCTACTAGCTTTTAGCGATAAAAATGCCCGCCAATAGTGCTAGCTAATTGACGGACATTTCAATCATTAATTTAATTATTACCTAAAAAACAGCTATCTATGGCACCGTTCACTTTGACATTGCTTTTAGCTTACTTAGCCACAATATTGATTAATTTTTTCGGAACCACAATGACTTTACGGATCGTTTTATCCTGGGTAAAAGTTTGCACTTTGCTATCTGCTAACGCCAGTTTCTTTAATTGTGCTTTGTCTGTATCTGGTGCAACTTTTAGCTTGGCACGCAATTTACCATTAACTTGAACCACGATCTCAATTTTGTCGGCTACTAATTGCGATTCATCATAGGTCGGCCACGGTTCATAAGTGATGGTCTCTGAGTGGCCTAATTTTTGCCAAAGCTCTTCCATCATGTGTGGTGCAACTGGGTACAGTAATTTAATGAAACCTTCAACATAAGGAACGGGTAGTACATCCACTTTATAAGCCTCATTAATGAAGACCATCAACTGTGAAATTGCTGTGTTAAAGCGCAATTGACTGTAATTTTCAGTTACTTTTTTCACTGTCTGATTATAAATCTTACTTAGGCGCTCATCCTTAACGGTAGTAACCCGATCACGCAATTCGTCTTCATCATCAATGAATAGCCGCCAAACACGGTCTAAAAACTTCTTGCTGCCATTCAACCCATCATCGCTCCAAGCAGTGGAAGCATCCAACGGTCCCATAAACATTTCGTACAACCGCAATGTGTCTGCGCCATATTCCGCTACAATATCATCTGGGTTAATCACATTACCTTTAGACTTAGACATTTTTTCATGGTTATCGCCTAAAATCATGCCTTGATTATAGAGCTTTTGGAAAGGTTCCGGCGTTGGTACAACCCCTAAATCATAAAGGAATTTATGCCAGAAACGTGCATACAACAGATGTAAAACAGCATGTTCCGCACCACCAATGTAAAGGTCAACCGGCAACCAGTCCTTTAATTTATCATAATCAGCTAATTTTTCTTTATTATGCGGATCGATGTAACGCAAGAAATACCACGAACTGCCAGCCCATTGCGGCATTGTGTTAGTCTCGCGTTTCCCTTTACGACCATTTTTATCAACCACATTGACCCAATCCGTTAAATTAGCTAACGGGCTTTCTGTATTGCCAGAAGATTTAATGTCATCCGTCTTAGGCAAAATGAGCGGTAATTGATCTTCAGGAACTAAAGTCGTTTCACCGTCTTCCCAATGAATAACTGGAATGGGTTCACCCCAATAACGCTGCCGAGAAAAGATCCAATCCCGTAAACGGTAATTGACTTTCTTTTGCCCAATCCCTTTATCAGTTAACCAAGTTAACATTTTTGCAATGGCCGCTGGTTTATCCAAGCCGTTCAAAAAATCAGAATTGACGTGCGCGCCATCACCAGTAAAGGCTTCTTGATCAACGTCGCCGCCTTCGATAACGGGCTTAATCGGTAAATCAAATGTACGAGCAAATTCATAATCACGTTGGTCATGCGCTGGAACAGCCATAATAGCGCCAGTACCATAGGAAGCTAACACATAATCAGCAATCCAAATCGGCATTTTTTCACCAGTTGCTGGATTTAACGCATAGCTACCTGTAAACGCACCTGTTTTGTCTTTAGCTAAATCTGTACGTTCCAGATCACTTTTTTTAGCCACTTCTTTTTGATAAGCTGTCACTGCTGCTTTTTGTTCAGGTGTGGTTAAACTTGCAACTAATTGGTGTTCAGGTGCCAAAACCATATAAGTGGCGCCAAACAATGTATCTGGCCGAGTTGTAAATACTTTAATTGTTGTAGCAGCTTGCCCAGCAACCGTAAAGTTGACGCTTGCCCCTTCAGAACGCCCGATCCAGTTACGTTGCATCTGTTTAATGCTTTCTGGCCAATCAACCAACGCTAAGTCATCTAATAATCGTTGTGCGTATGCAGTGATTTTTAGCATCCATTGCCGCATTGGTACCCGATAAACTGGATAACCACCGCGTTCTGTTTTACCATCAACTACTTCTTCATTGGCCACTACTGTACCGCCTAATAAATCAGGAGCCCAGTTAACTAACACTTTGGATTCATAAGCCAATCCCTTTTTATACATTTGTTCAAAAATCCACTGGGTCCATTTATAATAGTTGGGATCTGTTGTGTTAATTTCCCGACTCCAATCGTAAGAAAAGCCTAGTGAATTAATTTGTTTACGGAAAACTTCAATATTTTTCCGCGTAAAATCAGCTGGTGAGTGCCCGGTATTCAGTGCATATTGCTCAGCTGGCAGCCCAAAAGCGTCCCAACCCATTGGGTGCAATACATTATACCCTTGCATCCGCTTCATCCGTGCAATAATATCCGTGGCAGTATAGCCTTCGGGGTGCCCAACATGCAAGCCTTTTCCGGAAGGATATGGAAACATATCTAGTGCATAAAAATTCTTTTTTTGGGGATCTTGTGTGGTCTTAAAAGTATTGTGCTTTAACCAATACTGATTCCACTTACGTTCAACCACTTTGTGATTGTAACTCATGATTTAACTTCCTTTCACACTTAATTGCCAACAAGTACACTGAATAAAAAAACGCCCCACAGGAAAATCTCCCGTAGGACGAATGGATCGCGGTGCCACCTACATTTTGCGTTTAACGCAACACTTTTGCTATAACGCGCAAACGAACCGGTCTACTGATAAATCATTCAACCGATTATTCAAAGGCGAGTTCACCTTCACACCCTGCGATTTTCCATCGACCAATCGCTTGCTGGCTAGCGGTAGTAAAGGTTACTATTCCTCATCAACAATTATTATTAATACACAAAGCATACCAAAAAGCCCTTTTGAATTCAAGAAAACTTTGTGTATGCTGTGGTACACTAATTTTAATTCACTGATTAGTAAGGAGTGGCCATTATTTTTTCAAACCCAGAGCAGCGCATGCAAAAACATTTGCTTCAATTCAGTATGACAGCTTATACGATTTTACTCATCCTCATTATACTAGTACAAATACAGCCAGCTGGTCTAAACCGCTGGGATCAAACGCTAAATTATCTACTGACAGCTTTAAGGCAAAGCTGGATAACACCGGTAGTCTCTGCTTTAACTAATTTTGCTAACCCTAGTAATTTAGCTATCAGCAACATTATTTTATTAGCGTGTTTACTCATTTTTAAGCAATACACACTCAGTTTATTGCAATTATTTAATGCCATCTTAGTTGGCAGTGTTGGCAATCATTTACTGAAAATAATTATAATGCGGCCGCGTCCAACTGCCACAACACACTTGGTACCAGTAGGTGGTTATAGCTTTCCTAGCGGTCATGCTGCAGCTAGTATGGTTTACTTTGGCTTTTTGATTCTGCTGACCTATTACTTTGTTAAACGGCAGCGTCCAAGACGTTGGCTAATGTTACTTTGGGTCAGTCTCATTTTATTAATCGGCCTAAGTCGTGTTTACGTCGGTGTTCACAACGTTAGTGACGTGCTTGCAGGCTGGTGCTGGGGGTTAGGCGGCCTGTGTTTCAGCTGGTGGTGCTTCAGCAAATGCCGGTTGTTACCAGTTATACATCACTATCACGATTGATTCAGGTTCTTTTTCGTCCGACCAGTCATAAAATTAATCACTAAGGCAACTAACATTAACCCGACAGAAACATAATAAATAACATGTAAGCCGCTATAGAGGATTTCACGTAAGTATGGTAGTAAGCGTGCAGGTAAATTCACTGCCGTTTGCGGATTTACTAACTGATTCATCATATCATTTGTAATTCCCTTACTTTGGAATTTTTGTACACCACTTGCAAGGTGCAGATTAATTACAATCCCATAAACGGAAACCATTAGCGTTTGTCCTAAAGTACGACATAACGTATTAAAGGAAGTGGCCACTCCGATTTGATCTTGACTAACTGAATTTTGTGTCACCACGGTAGTTGTAGTAATGGTAACGCCAAATCCTAATCCAAGAAAACCAGCAATGACTAAGAAAGTGACAAAATGCGTGGTTTCAGGTACTAGTGCTAAGATCAAACTACCTACTGTCAATAAAGTTAAACTGCCAAACAAAATCAAACGGGGCCGGTATTTAGCCAGTAAATTACCAGTAATAAATGAAGCCACAACCCACATCAGTGAACTAGGTGTGACAACAAAACCACCCATTGAAGCAGGTAACCCTAAAATCCCCTGCATCCACATCGGCATATAAACTTCAAAACCCATCAGGAAACCACTGACTAAGGCTGCCACAACATTTTGCACATTAAATGTACTATTTTTAAACAGTGCTAGCGAAATAATCGGATCGCTAACTGTTTTTTCTGTCCGCAAAAATAACATGAAACACAAAATTGCAAAAGCAAATAAGACCAATAACAAATACGAAAAACCATTTTCCATGATTTGAAAAGCATACATGACGGCTAATAGTGTGAGCATCAGCCAAATACTACCCCAGTAATCAACCGGTGCTTTACTCGACCGTCGTTTTTCAACTAAAAATTGTCCGATTAACCAAATGGTAATTAAACCAATCGGGACGTTGATGAAAAATACCCAATGCCAGCTTAGTTTTTCAACAATAAAGCCCCCTAATAATGGGGCAACAACCGATGCAATTCCCCATGCAGAACTATTAAATCCCAAGACTTTGGCACGTTTTTCCAATGGATAAATATCTGCAATAATAGTAAAAGACACCGGCATAATGGCGCCGGCACCGATTCCTTGTAGTGCACGAAAAATAATCAACGTCATCATGTTTTGCGCCAAACCGCATAACCCAGAACCTAAAATAAATACTGCTAAACCAAAAATAAATATTGGTTTACGGCCAATACGGTCGGCTAATTTGCCATATACTGGCGTTAACATGGCATTAGTCAAAAGATAAATTGAAAAAATCCAGTTCATCATGTTAATCCCATGTAGATCCCCCACAATTGTTGGCATCGCAGTGGATACAATTGTGCCTTCAATTGCTGTCATGAAAGTTGCGATAAAAATAGCGATCGTAACGACAATGACATTTGTTTGTTTTCTACGCATAAATTCTCCTTTTTTAAATTAAGCAGCCTGTTCTTAAGTCTTTTTCGAACTAAAGGGCAAAAAAAGACCCTCACCAAAATATTGGTAAGGACCGCCTCTTTGCACTCGTTAATCTAAAATTTGGTGTAAAGCGTCAACTTTATCGAGCTTTTCCCAAGGTAGATTAATATCTGTACGTCCAAAATGACCATAAGCAGCTGTTTGTTTGTAGATTGGCCGCTGTAAATCTAACATTTTAATAATGCCAGCAGGCCGTAAATCAAAAATTTGCCGGATTGCTTTAACTAATTCAGCTTCAGGTACAGTATTGGTACCTTGCGTATCAACTGAAATTGATACTGGTTCAGCGACACCAATGGCGTAAGCTAATTGAATTTCACACCGGTGCGCATAACCCGCTGCCACAATATTTTTAGCAATATAGCGGGCAGCATAACTGGCCGAACGATCAACCTTTGTTGCGTCTTTACCAGAAAAAGCGCCCCCACCATGTTTCGCAAAACCACCGTATGTATCAACAATAATTTTACGCCCGGTCAAGCCGGAATCGCTCTGTGGTCCACCAATAACAAACCGACCAGTAGGATTGATCAAATACTTAGTTTTATCATCTAACAATTTAGCTGGTACCACTGCTTTAATGACTTTTTCAATCATATCTTGACGAATCTGAGCCAAGGTTGCATCTGGATTATGCTGTGTGCTAATGACAATGGTATCTATCCGACTAGGCTGACCAGCGTCGTCGTATTCAACGGTAACCTGCGCCTTTGCATCTGGGCGCAAATACGGAATGCTACCATTTTTACGCAATTGAGCAACTTTACGCATTAAGCGATGGCTTAACGAAATTGGTAATGGCATTAACTCAGGTGTCTCATCGATTGCAAAACCAAACATCATACCTTGATCGCCTGCACCAATCCGGTCCAATGGATCCTCGTCATGGTGCCGAGCTTCATAAGAATCATCGACACCTTGTGCAATATCTGGTGATTGTTCATCTAACGCAACCATCACCGCACAGTTGTCACCATCAAAACCATAGGCAGAATCTTTATAACCAATTCCCTTAATGGTATCCCGCACTGTTTTTTGAATATCAACATAGGCACTAGTTGAAACTTCTCCAACCACTAAAACTAAACCAGTGGTTACCGTTGTTTCCACCGCAACTCGAGCCTTTGAATCTTGTTCTAACATCGCATCTAAAATTGCATCACTAATTTGATCCGCAATTTTATCTGGATGGCCTTCTGAAACAGACTCAGAAGTAAATAAATGTCTTTCACGCATAATAACTTATTCCCCCTTTTAATAATCGGTTACAAGGCATTTTTGTGACTTTTCACAAATCCTTTCGGGAACCTAAATGCAAACCATAAACTAGTTTAGCACAGCCAATGAGCCATTGGAAGCCTAAACTGCAATTAAAGCCACTAGTTTAATTTTAGCTACCGTCAAGATTAACATTGCACAGCAACATGTAAAGCATTAAAAAAAGTAGCAACCAATGGCTGCTACATCAGTGATAAATTATGCAATTGACGGTTCCAACGGGACTCGGACCCGTGATCTCCTGCGTGACAGGCAGGCGTCCTAACCAACTAGACCATGGAACCATAATTGCGGGAGTAGGGTTTGAACCTACGACCTTCGGGTTATGAGCCCGACGAGCTACCAGACTGCTCCATCCCGCGATAATAAAAAAGGAGGATGAGAGATTCGAACTCTCGCATGCTTTTACACATCTGACGGTTTTCAAGACCGTTCCCTTCAGCCACTTGGGTAATCCTCCAAGATGGAAATGACCCGTACGGGATTTGAACCCATGTTACCGCCGTGAAAGGGCGGTGTCTTAACCACTTGACCAACGGGTCATAAAAATAAAAAAACGGAGAAGGAGAGATTCGAACTCTCGCGCGGTATTACCCGCCTACACCCTTAGCAGGGGCGCCTCTTCAGCCACTTGAGTACTTCCCCAAAATGGGCCTAAATGGACTTGAACCATCGACCTCACGCTTATCAGGCGTGCGCTCTAACCAGCTGAGCTATAGGCCCATAGTAAAGCGGGTGACGAGAATCGGACTCGCGACAACAGCTTGGAAGGCTGTGATTTTACCACTAAACTACACCCGCATACTATAAAAGCTTATAATGGCTCGAGACAGAATCGAACTGCCGACACATGGAGCTTCAATCCACTGCTC
>NZ_AYYI01000103.1:67322-67843 GCF_001436505.1 Loigolactobacillus rennini DSM 20253
AATGGCTCGAGACAGAATCGAACTGCCGACACATGGAGCTTCAATCCACTGCTCTACCGACTGAGCTATCGAGCCAATTGCCTTCACCAAGCGGTTCCAACGGGACTCGAACCCGTGATCTCCTGCGTGACAGGCAGGCGTCCTAACCAACTAGACCATGGAACCATAATTGCGGGAGTAGGGTTTGAACCTACGACCTTCGGGTTATGAGCCCGACGAGCTACCAGACTGCTCCATCCCGCGATAATAAAATTAATAACTTGGTTTAAATCAACATCCACCAAAGATGGACCTTGTAGGACTCGAACCTACGACAGGACGGTTATGAGCCGTCTGCTCTAACCAACTGAGCTAAAGGTCCAAGCTCTTTAAACCTATCGCGGCAAAGGGAATCGAACCCCCGACCTCCCGGGTATGAACCGGACGCTCTAACCTGCTGAGCTACACCGCGATGATTATCCAATTAATCGGGAAAACAGGATTCGAACCTGCGACCCCCTGGTCCCAAACCAGGTGCTCTA
>NZ_AYYI01000103.1:67853-67991 GCF_001436505.1 Loigolactobacillus rennini DSM 20253
CTCTCGATGGAGGTTACAGGGATCGAACCTGTGACCCCCTGCTTGTAAGGCAGGTGCTCTCCCGGCTGAGCTAAACCTCCATAATGACCCGTACGGGATTTGAACCCATGTTACCGCCGTGAAAGGGCGGTGTCTTAA
>NZ_AYYI01000103.1:68001-68247 GCF_001436505.1 Loigolactobacillus rennini DSM 20253
GCAACGCTGACGGAGAGTAAGGGATTCGAACCCTTGATACAGGCAATACCCGTATACATGATTTCCAATCATGCTCCTTCAGCCACTCGGACAACTCTCCAAGTTCAACTCCGGCTGTCGGACTCGAACCGACGACATCCTGATTAACAGTCAGACGCTCTACCAACTGAGCTAAGCCGGAATAATTTAAGTGTGGCAGCGACCTACGCTGGCAGGGGGTGCTCCCCCAACTACCCTCGGCGCGAA
>NZ_AYYI01000022.1 GCF_001436505.1 Loigolactobacillus rennini DSM 20253
CAAAGTGATTAGAACTTTTATAATTAATTCACCAACAACAGTTGACGAAGAGCCCAAAATTTGCCACAGCTTTTTTGTTAGTTAAATTTTGAAACATTTAACCGGTGAGAATTTTAAATCGAAATTGTCGCTGTCAGTACCTTTTTTGGTACAATAAACGTATAAGTTGAATTTAACAAAGGATTGAAATTTGTGAATAACAGTCATTTAACAAAGAGATTAGCAGCAGTGGCAGCATTTGTCCCGCCTAATGCGCGCATTGCAGATATCGGCTCCGATCACGCTTTGTTGCCGGTTCATTTGGTGGCAACCGGAAAGATACAATCTGCAATTGCTGGTGAAGTAATTCAGGGACCATTTTTGCGCTCACAAGCAGCAGTCACTCAGGCTGGTTTAAGCGAACAGATTCAGGTCCGCTTGGCAGATGGTTTAGCGGCGATTCACCCTGCTGATCAAATTGATACAGTCGTAATTGCTGGCATGGGTGGATTGCTAATTTGTCATATTTTAGCCCAGCAACCAGCGATTTTAAAGTCCATCGAGCATTTAATTTTGGAGCCCAACGTGGAAGAAATGGCAGTTCGCCAATGGTTGATGCAGCATCACTTCTTGATTACTGGTGAGCAAATTTTGCGGGAAGGAGGCCACACTTACGAAGTAATTCAATCTAGACGCCAGAACAAGCCAGTCGTTTATTCGACAGCACAATTGAAATTTGGGCCTTTTTTATTGCAAGCACAGGCACCTGCCTTTGTTGCTAAATGGCATCACCGTTTAGTGACTAATCGTCGGATACTGGCTAATTTGGCCCGGGCGCAGCAGCCACCCCAGCAAAAAATCCACGCTTTACAGGTAGAAAATCAGCAAATTAAGGAGGTACTTCATGGTTAAAGTACAAGAGTTTATTCAGCGGTTTGAACAATTTGCACCGCGATATTTAGCGGAAAAAGGAGATCCCACTGGGATGCAAATTGGCAATACGCAGCAACCGATTCACCGGGTACTGGTAACGTTAGATGTACGCCCTGAGGTGGTTCAAGAAGCTATTGCTAAAAAAGTAGATTTTATTTTTGCACACCATCCAGTTGTTTTTCATCCTGCTAAAAATTTAGTGACTGACAATCCGCAAAATGCCATGTACGCACAGTTACTTCGGCATCACATCGCGGTATATTCAGCACATACTAATTTGGATAACGCTAATGGGGGGATGAACGATTGGTTAGCGCAACGATTAGCGTTAAAACAAGTTCATTTGCTACAACCAAGTTATCAACGGCAATTAAAAAAATTGGTGACTTATGTGCCTGCCGCTAATGCAGCAGCCATGCGTCATGCTTTGGCAGCAGCTGGTGCTGGTCGTTTAGGTGCTTATTCTGCTGCTAGTTTCAGTTCTGCTGGTACTGGACGATTCACTCCGGATGCAACAGCTCAGCCGTTTATTGGTAAAAATAATCAACCTAGCCAAGTTGCAGAAACAAAAATTGAAGTTATTTTTCCCGATAATTTAACCAGTCAAGTTTTGACAGCAATGTTTCAGACACACCCTTACCAAGAGCCAGCTTACGATTTGTTTACTTTGGAAAACGCGAAAGGGGAACAATTCGGCTTAGGCCGGATCGGTGAGCCGCAGCAGAAAATGACTGTTCAGGAATTTGCGCAATTCACCCGCAAAGCGTTTAACGTAACTGGCTTACGCTTAATTAGTCACCATCCGCAGCAAATCGTGAAACGAGTTGCTGTTATTGGCGGAGATGGTGGTAAATTTTATCCGCAAGTACTGCAGCAACAAGCAGATGTTTTCGTTACCGGGGATGTTTATTACCACACTGCTCATGATATGCTGGCGGCTGGGTTGTCTGTTGTCGATCCTGGTCATCACATTGAAAGCATTGTTAAAGAAAAAGCAGTACCCCTATTTGAAAAATGGGCCAAAGCAGCTGGTTGGACCAATATTACTTTCATGCCATCAGAATTAAATACCGATCCGTTTACTTTTATTAGTTAAAAACAGGCTATTTTAGGAATGCGACTAGCTTTTTACCCCTATTTTAGGTAAAATTAATTTAGGAATACCTTTTCATTATCGTTTCCGGCAGGTTTAATTCTTAATTGGAGGTAAGTTAAATGGCATATGATACTTTAGTTCCCCGTTTTTTGCGTTATGTTAAAGTCAATACTCGCTCTGATCCTAACTCAACCACCGTTCCTTCAACACCTGATTTAGTTAAGTTTGCGCATAATCTGGCTCAAGAAATGAAAGATATCGGGTTACAAGATGTGCGTTATTTAAAAGACAGTGGTTATGTAATCGGAACTGTACCTAGTAATTTAGATCATCAAGTGCCAGTTGTCGGCTTTTTAGGCCATTTTGATACGGCTGATTTTAATTCAGAAAATATTAAGCCACAGATTGTTCATGATTATGATGGGCATTCAACCATTAAATTAGATGAAGCAGGCAATTATACCTTAAACACTACTGATTTTCCTTTCTTGAGTAATTATGCTGGTCATACTTTGATTACTACTGATGGCAGTACCTTATTAGGAGCAGATGATAAATCCGGAGTTGCGGAAATCATGACAGCAATGGAATACTTAGTACAGCATCCCGAAGTCAAACATGGTGAAATTCGAGTTGGCTTTGGTCCTGATGAAGAAATTGGGACTGGTGCTGATCATTTCAGTGTGAAAGATTTTAACGCAGATTTTGCGTATACTGTGGATGGTGGCGCTGAAGGGCAATTGGAATATGAAACGTTCAATGCGGCTGCCATGAAAGTTACTATTCAAGGTAAAAATGTGCATACGGGTACGGCTAAGGATACAATGATCAACGCTTTACAATTGGCTGTAGATTTTCAAAATGGCTTGCCTCAGGATGAAGTACCGGAGAAAACGGATGGCCTGGATGGCTTCTTCCACCTCTATCAATTAAACGGAACAGTAGAAGCAGCTGAAATGCTTTATTTACTGCGTGATTTTGAGCGTGATGGTCTGGAAGCACGTAAAGAAAAGGCTAAGGCAGTAGCAGCTAAACTGAACCAACAGTTTGATCAAAAGCGTGTCAATGTTGAAATTCACGATCAATATTACAATATGCGTGACGTTTTAGAAAAAGATATGTCCAGTGTAGAATTAGCGAAAAAAGCATTAGAAAATCTGAACATCAAGCCATTGATTGATCCTGTCCGGGGTGGCACTGATGGTTCGAAAATTTCCTTCATGGGCTTGCCAACACCAAACCTATTTGCTGGTCCAGAAAATATGCACGGTCGGTATGAATTTATTTCACAGCAAGTTATGGCTAAAGCAGTTGATGTCATTCTTGAAATCAGCCGCTTAAACGGTAAAGCTTAACCGCCTAACAGTTTTTAATCCTTATAATTGACAGCGAAACAGCCGCTTTGGGTTGTTCGCTGTTTTTATTTACCGTTTATTTAGGAAGTAATTGGTCAAAGTTGGTCAAAATATTTGCGGGCAGATTGTCCGGTTGGTATAATTTAACCATTGAAAGTCACCGTGATCGCTTTGTCATTAATTTGCCTTTATTAACTGAAATAAAGCAAAGCGATGAATTTCGTTGGTGATTTTTATTCTCCAGTTCATTAAGATTAAAAAATTAAATTGAATTTACCGTTCTGAAAGCAGGAGGGACTTATTTGAAACCAGATCAATTAACCCAAGCGGTGCAAGATGCACTTGCTGAAGCCCAACAAATTGCAGCAACGCGGAAACAACAAGAAATCGATATTCCGCATTTATTTAAATTTTTAGTGCAACCAGATCAATTGGCCCGGCAAATTTACACTAAAGCGGGTTTAGACGTTGCAAAATTTGAAAAACAAATCGATCAATTACTGGATCAGATGCCAGTGGTGGGTGGCAATGTTCAGTATGGCCAGTCGCTGAGTCAAAATCTTTATCAATTATTACAAGCAGCTGACAAAGTCCGGGTTAGTTTTAACGATGATTACATTGCAACTGAAAGTCTTTTATTAGCCTTAATGACGTTGACTTATCATCCCCTAACCCAATTTTTAACTAAGGCTGGTATAACAAAAGCAAAATTAAAAGCAGTGATTACAGAAATGCGCGCTGGCGAACGGGTTACTTCTAAAAATCAAGAAGCACAATACCAGGCATTGAAAAAATATGGGATTGATTTAGTCAAGGCAGTTCGTAAAGGGGATCAAGATCCAATAATTGGTCGTGACGAAGAAATTCGGAATGTCATTCGGGTTTTGTCGCGGAAAACAAAAAATAATCCGGTGTTACTAGGTGAACCAGGTGTTGGGAAAACGGCGATCGTTGAAGGCTTAGCCCAACGGATTGTCAATAAAGACGTGCCAGATAATCTAAAGGATAAAACCATTTTTAGTTTAGATATGGGGGCCTTAATTGCCGGTGCTAAATACCGTGGTGAGTTTGAAGAACGTTTAAAGGGCGTTCTAAAAGCCATTAAAAAAAGTAATGGCCAAATTATTTTATTTATTGATGAAATCCATAACATTGTGGGCGCTGGGAAAACGGAAGGCAGCATGGATGCCGGTAATTTATTGAAACCAATGTTAGCCAGAGGTGAATTACATTTAATCGGGGCGACTACTTTAGATGAATACCGTCAGTACATGGAAAAAGATAAAGCATTAGAACGGCGCTTCCAGCGTATTATGATTCAAGAGCCGACTGTTGCTGATACCATTACAATTTTGCGTGGCTTAAAAGAACGTTTTGAAATTTATCATGGTGTGCGGATTCATGATAGTGCATTAATTGCTGCAGCAACATTGTCAGATCGCTACATTACGGATCATTTTTTACCGGATAAAGCGATTGATTTAATTGATGAAGCAAGTGCTGATATTAATGTTGAAATGAACTCGCAGCCAACTGAGTTAGATCAAGTGACGCGGCGATTAATGCAGATGGAAATTGAAGAAGCGGCATTGAAGAAAGAAAGTGATCCAGCTTCTAAAAAACGGCTAGTTAGATTACAATCCCAATTAAGTGATCTGCGTGAAAAAGCAAATCAATTAAAAATGCAGTGGGAAGCCGAAAAAGCCGACATTAACGCGGTTAATCAGAAAAAAACTGAAATTGATCAAGCTAAACGTCAGTTACAAGATGCCCAAGGTAAATATGATTTGGAAACTGCAGCCCGATTACAACACGGAACGATTCCAGAATTAGAAAAGCAATTAAATTCTTTAGAAAAAAAGGACCGTCCAGAAGATTGGTTAGTCCAGGAATCAGTCACAGCTGACGGCATTGCGGCGGTGATTAGTCGGCAAACTGGCATTCCAGTTGCTAAACTTGTACAAGGAGAACGCCAAAAGTTATTGCATTTAGCTGATCACTTGCATCAACGCGTAATCGGCCAAGATCAGGCTGTCCAAGCAGTAACAGATGCTGTTTTGCGTTCACGGGCAGGCTTACAAGACCCTAATCGGCCGCTAGGATCATTTCTATTTTTAGGACCAACTGGTGTTGGAAAAACAGAGTTGGCTAAGGCTTTGGCTGAAAATTTATTTGATTCAGAATCACACATGGTCCGGATTGATATGAGTGAATATATGGAAAAAGCGTCGGTTTCCCGACTAGTCGGTGCCGCGCCCGGGTATGTTGGTTATGAAGAAGGTGGCCAATTAACGGAGGCTGTGCGGCGTAATCCGTATTCCATTGTTTTACTGGATGAAGTTGAAAAGGCGCACCGCGATGTCTTTAATTTATTGTTGCAAGTACTTGATGATGGCCGGTTAACAGATGGTCAAGGAAGAACGGTTGATTTTAAGAATACCATCATTATCATGACATCTAACTTGGGGTCCGAGATTTTACTTCACGGAGTGGATCAGCAAGGTAAAATTGCGGCAGCAACTCAACAGAAAGTTCAACAATTAATTCAAACTCAGTTCCGACCAGAATTTTTAAACCGAATTGATGATATCATCATGTTTACACCTTTGAGTTTGGCTAATATGCAAAGTATTGTTGTAAAATTGTTAAATCAATTAGGGCAACGTTTAACAGACCAGGAAATCAAATTGACCATTTCTGATTCTGCTAAACAATGGCTAGCGAAAAAAGGTTATGATCCGGCGTATGGTGCACGGCCGTTACGACGTTTTATCACGCAACAAGTTGAAACACCATTAGCAAAGGAAATAATTGCTGGTCGGGTAAAACCGCATACGACCATTAACATTAATCTACTGAATGATCAGTTGGTATTTGAAAACCAACCTGCCACTGCCACGCAAACTGAATAATGCTAATTTATTTGACTAATAAAAAAAGCAGGCTGCTTCAAGCAGCCTGCTTTTTCTAAGCCTGTTTAATGACTAGATGTTGTTCCTACTTTCATTACATGTGGCAGAACACAAACAATGACGCCAAAAATAACCGAAATGATTGCCATAGTAAGAACACTGTAAGATAGTGAAGTTACGGCACCACCAATGTAGCCTAATAACTGGCCTAAAATTAACGCCCAAATAATGACGATTACGTTTTTCATGCCGCCACCTCCTTTTGCTATGATGATTTTAGCATATTTCGCATATAAGTGAAAGTGGGAAGTTTAACTTTGTGGGTTTTCTGGCAATCCACTAGGAGAAGGCCGCCTAGGTTTGGTATAATAAAAAGTAATGAAGAAGGGACGTGGCGAATTGACTTTTGTACAATTACAAGTAAAAAGTGCGTATAGTTTACTTGAAAGTTCGCTAACAATCGTCGATTTAGTTAAAGCTGCTAAAGCACGCGGCTATCAAGCCTTAGCTTTGACTGATATACAATCATTGTCAGCCAGTATTGATTTTTATAATACTTGCCAAGCTGCGGGTATTCAACCCATTATTGGATTGACCATTGAACCAGCAAGTATTTTAGCAACAGAGCAAACGGCTCCACTATTAGTTTATGCATTGAACCAGCCGGGTTACCGGGCTTTATTAAAATTGTCTACTTGTTTAATGACAGCGAAAGAACCGGTGCCATTGAGCAAGTTACAACCTTATATTGCAAAACTAGCAGTTATTACACCGGCCTATGCGGCAGAATTACCTGAACTTGCTCAAGCTGATTTTGCACAAACGCAACCTTATTTGCAACAATTACAAGCGCTAAAGCCACTTAAGCTCTATTTAGGAGTGAGCTTGCAACCTGAAGGACAACCGTATGTTGCGGCTTTAAAACGAGTTAGCCAACAAAGCCAATTACCTTTGATTGCGTTAGAAGATGTGTGTTATTTAGATCCAGCAGACGTTTTTAGCGTCACTGTTTTGCAACACATTAAAGCGGGAACGACACTATCTGTGCCGCAAGAAGCACCTAAAGGTACCCATTATCTGGCTCAAGCTGCAACAATTGCTGCGCGCTATCGTGAACATGGTTTGGCAGCAGCAGCAGCGGCAACCGTTGAATTTGCCCAAGCTGATCACTTACAAATTAAGCTTCATCATTCACTGTTGCCTAAATTTCCCGTACCGACTGGGCAACCTAGTCATATTTATTTACGTGAAGTGGCAGTGCGTGGTTTAAGCCGTCGCTTTAAAGATCAACAAATTCCGCCGGCTTACCAAAAACGATTAGATTATGAGCTCGGTGTGATCCAGCAAATGGGGTTTGATGATTATTTTCTAATTATTTGGGATGTGATGCAGTATGCGCACCGGGTCAATATTTTAACCGGTCCCGGCCGTGGCTCTGCCGCTGGTGCGTTAGTTGCTTATGCCTTAGCCATTACTGAAGTTGATCCGCTAAAATATAACTTGTTGTTTGAACGCTTTCTTAATCCACAGCGGCACAATATGCCTGACATTGATTTGGATATTCCTGACAATAAGCGGGAGCAATTATTACAATATGTTCATCAAAAATATGGCCACTTTCATATGGCTCAGATTATCACTTTTGGAACTTTGGCGGCTAAACAGGCTTTACGTGATGTTGGTCGGGTTTTAGGGTTAAGCCAATTTGAATTAGCAGATTGGTCAAAAGCAGTTCCTAGTTTACTGCATATCGATTTGCATAGTGCTTATCAGCAATCGTTACGTTTACGTAATCTAGTTAGTGATAGTCCGCGTAATCAGTTATTGTTTGCGACGGCTTGTAAGTTAGAAGGCTTGCCACGGCATTATTCCACCCATGCCGCTGGGATTGTTCTCAGTGACCAAGACTTGACAGACTATGTGCCTTTACAAACTGGTAGTGAAGGCATTTTACTGACACAATTCCCGATGGGAAATGTGGAAGCGCTAGGTCTTTTAAAGATGGACTTTTTAGGCTTACGCAATCTAACCATACTAGCCAATGCCTTAAAGCAGATTAAATTGCAAACTGGGCACACACTTCCCATCGCTAAGGTGCCATTAGATGATGCCGCAACCATTAAATTATTTCAGCAAGGGGATACAGACGGTGTTTTTCAATTTGAATCTGCGGGGATCAAAAACGTTTTACGTGAGCTTGGTCCGACTAGCTTTGAAGACATTGTGGCGGTTAATGCCCTTTACCGGCCGGGACCAATGGCAAACATTGCGACGTTTATTCAGCGTAAGCACGCACAAAAGGAGCCTACTTATCCAGACCAGCGCATCGCCGCAATTTTAGCACCGACTTATGGTATCTTAATTTATCAAGAGCAAGTCATGCAGGTGGCCGCGGCTATGGGTGGTTTTAGTTTAGGCGAAGCGGACAGCTTGCGTCGTGCGATGAGTAAAAAGAAAAAAGCTGTTATCGATGCACGGCGGGATGAATTTATTCGCGGCGCCCAAAAGCGCGGCTATCCGGTTAGTGTTGCAAAACAGATGTATGACTACATTGAACGTTTTGCTAATTATGGCTTTAATCGCTCACACGCCGTTGCCTACAGTATGATTGCTTTTCAGTTAGCCTACCTGAAAGTTCATTATCCAGCAGCTTTCTTTGCCGCATTGTTAAATTCAGTGATCGGCAATCCCACTAAAACCAAAAGTTATTTAACGGAAGCTAAGCGGCGGCATTTGGAAATTTTGGCGCCAAATATTAATCAAAGTCAGTATACTTACGTGGTACAACCACCGAATAAAATTTTATTTGGCTTACTGTGCATTAAAGGCCTACGCCGTCAATTTGTGATGACATTATTACAAGAACGACATGAACATGGTCGGTTTAAGTCGTTGGAACAATTTTTACAACGGTTAGCACAAATTGATGAAAAATGGTTAAAAATGACTTATTTAACACCGTTAATTTATAGTGCGGCTTTTCATGAATTTAATTCTAACCGCGGTGAATTATTACAGCGAATTCCGCAACTGATTGCTAATACGAATTTTAGTGGTCAAGATGAATTACTGGCAGAAGAGTTAACTTTAAAAGATGAGAAGATTCCGGATTTGAGTTTAGCCGAGAAATTAGATCAGGAAGAAGCTTATTTAGGTGCTTATTTATCCGGGCATCCGGTGGAAAAATATGCCAATTTGCAGTGGTTGAAGCCAACAGTGACCCAAGACCAATTAGTCGTGAACAAGCGCCAAGCTGTTTTGCTGTTCACTAAACGGATTAAAGTGATTCGGACTAAACGCGGTGAGCAGATGGCCTTTTTAACGGCTAATGATCAAACTGGGGAGATTGATGTCACCGTATTTCCTAGAATTTACCGGCAGATTAGTCAATGGTTGGCAAAGGGACAAGTGCTTTACATTAAAGGCAAAGTGGATGATAGTCGGGGTGAGGTGCAGTTAATTGCGGATCAAATTCAACTTGCCAGTGAATTGGAGAAGCAGTTGCCCAAAAAAATGTTATTTTTGCGGTTGTCCCCAGCACAAACTGCGCCGGTTCAAAAGATTTTACGACAGTATCAAGGTAAGACGCCGGTGCTGCTTTATTATCCAGCCAACAAGCAAAAAATATTACTGCACCAAAATTATTGGGTTGACTTAACTAGTCAAGTTGTGACACAGTTAACACGAGTTTTAGGAAAACAAAATGTTGTGGTTAAAGCGCAAGTTTTACCGGCACCATAATTGGAATCGGTTTACAGCAAAATTTTAATGGAAAAATTTTGAATAAAGCAGACATATTTTCAGAAAAGTGTTATGATATTGCATGGGTTTTAGTGCAGTTGCTTGTGCTTTGACAAACTATTAATGCCTGAGGTGAAGAAATGAAACGCATTGGGATTTTAACCAGTGGTGGCGATGCGCCAGGAATGAATGCGGCCATTCGTGCCATCACACGAAAAGCTATTCATGAGGGACTGGAAGTTTACGGAATTAACTATGGGTATGCTGGATTAGTTGCCGGCGATATTTTCAGGATGGATGAATCTACCGTTGGTGATAAAATTCAACACGGGGGGACCTTCTTATATTCCGCACGCTATCCAGAATTTGCTCAAGTTGAAGGCCAGCTAAAAGGTATCGAACAATTAAATAAATTTGGAATCGAAGCCTTAGTTGTTATCGGTGGCGATGGTTCTTACCATGGTGCGCTCCGGTTAACAGAGCACGGTTATAATACTATCGGCTTACCGGGAACCATTGATAATGATATTCCTTACACTGATTTTACAATTGGCTTTGATACCGCCGTTAATACAGTTTTAGAATCTGTTGACCGGATTCGGGACACGGCAACTAGCCATGAGCGGACCTTTGTGATTGAAGTAATGGGCCGTGGTGCAGGTGATATTGCCCTTTGGTCTGGTGTTGCTGGCGGTGCAGAAGCGGTTATTGTACCAGAAAAAGATTTTAGCATGCGCAAAATTGCGGATAAAATTCGAGCTGGTCGGAATCGTGGTAAAAAGCACAGTCTAATTATTTTAGCTGAAGGTGTGATGCATGCCGATGAATTTGCTAAAGAATTAGGCGAATATGGCGATTTCCATACCCGTGTCACTGTTTTAGGCCACGTACAACGTGGTGGCTCACCAACTGCCCGTGACCGCGTAATTGCGTCACAGATGGGCGCTTATGCAGTTGATTTGTTACAACAAGGTAAGGGCGGTTTGGCTGTCGGTATTGAAAACAACAAAATTGTTTCTCATGACATTTTAGATTTGTTTGATGCTAAGCACCATGCTGAACTATCCTTGTTCGATTTAAATAATAGTATTTCGTATTAATTACACTCGGTAAAAATGACATAAAAGTCTTTTTTATAAAAAATTAAAGGGAGAGATTCTACCTATGAAGAAAACCAAGATCGTAAGTACCCTTGGTCCTGCTAGTAACGATAAAGAAACGATCAAAAAATTGATTGAAGCTGGCGCAAATATTTTCCGCTTTAATTTTTCACATGGTGATCATCCGGAACATGCACAACGGATGCAAAACGCCCGTGATGCCGCTAAAGAAACCGGCAAAATGGTTGGGTTTATGCTAGATACAAAAGGTGCCGAAATTCGGACCACTGTTGAAAAAGACGGTAAGATTGCCTTTAATACCGGCGATGTTACTCGGATTTCAATGGATGATTCAATTGAAGGTACCAAAGATAAAATTGCGGTTACTTATCCTGGCCTTTATGATGACGTTCATGTTGGCGGCCATGTCTTATTTGACGATGGTTTGATCGACATGAAAATCACCGAAAAAGATGATGCTAACAAAGAATTAGTGGTTAAAGTTCAAAACAACGGTGTTTTAGGTTCCCGTAAAGGGGTCAATGCACCTGGTGTTGCGATTAATTTACCTGGTATCACTGAAAAAGATGCCTCAGATATTCGTTTTGGCTTAGACCATGATATCGACTTTATTGCAGCAAGCTTTGTGCGGAAACCACAAGACGTTTTAGATATTCGTGAATTATTAGAAGAAAAGCACATGGAACATGTTCAAATCTTCCCTAAGATCGAATCCCAAGAAGGCATCGATAACATCAGTGAAATCTTAAAGGTTTCTGATGGCTTAATGGTTGCCCGGGGTGACATGGGTGTTGAAATTCCAGTTGAAAATGTACCTTTGATTCAAAAACGTTTGATCAAAATGTGCAATGCTTTAGGCAAGCCAGTTATTACGGCAACCCAAATGTTAGATTCCATGCAAGAACATCCACGTCCAACACGTGCTGAAGCAACGGATGTTGCCAATGCAATCTTTGATGGGACAGATGCAACCATGCTTTCTGGTGAAAGTGCAAATGGGAAGTACCCAGTTGAATCTGTTGCCACAATGGCTAAAATTGCTAAACGGGCTGAAAAATCAATGGATAAGCAAGATTCCTTTGCTTTGAAAGAATTCAGCAAAACCGATGTTACTGAAGCCATCGGTCAATCCGTTGCACATACTGCTCGGAACTTGGGGATCCGCACGATTGTGGCTGCCACAGAGTCTGGCTTTACAGCCCGGATGATTTCCAAGTACCGGCCGAAGTCTGATATTTTAGCCATCACCTTTGATGAACGGACACGCCGTGGCTTAGCAGTTAACTGGGGTGTTCAGCCAATTGTTGCGGACAAACCATCATCAACTGATGATATGTTCAACGTTGCCGCACAAAAAGCACAAGACTTAGGCTTTGCTAAGGAAGGCGATCTAATCTTAATCACTGCTGGGGTACCAGTTGGTGAACGTGGTACAACTAACGTGATGAAGATCCAATTAATTGGTTCTAAGTTAGTTGATGGCCAAGGTGTTGGTGACCAAACTGTTATCGGCAAGACTGTCATTGCAACTTCTGCTAAAGAAGCTAACCAAAAAGCAGTCGAAGGTGGCGTTTTGGTTGTTAAGACAACAGACAAGGATTACTTGCCAGCAATTGAAAAATCTAGTGCTTTGATTGTTGAAGCAGGTGGCTTAACTAGCCATGCAGCAGTTGTCGGCATTGCAATGGGAATTCCAGTTGTCGTTGGTGCAACTAACGCGACTGACGTTATCAATGATGATGAAGTTGTCACTGTTGATTCTCGGCGTGGTATTATTTACCGCGGTGCGTCTAACGCAATGTAAAACAATTAAGCAAAAGCAGGTGCGTGACCAAGCAGGTGTGTCGCACCTGCTTTTTTTGTGCTATGATAAACTAAACAACGTTGCGCTAATGCACTTGTTAATGATGATGATTTTTGAGGAGGTTCCATGGAAAGCTGGTTATTTTTAGCGATTATTTTATTGGTCGCTTTTCTAGGAAAAAACGAATCATTGGTGATCGCGTCAATTGTGGTTTTAGCTTTAAAAGCAATCCCAAACACGCAAAAATTACTCACCACAGTTCAAGCAAAAGGAATTAATTGGGGCGTAACAATTATTTCGGTGGCAATTTTAATTCCCATCGCAACTGGTCAAATTGGCTTTAAAGATTTATTGAATGCTTTTAAATCCCCTGTCGGTTTTGTAGCAGTAGCTTGTGGCATTTTAGTGGCTGTACTATCTAGTAAAGGGGTAGGCTTATTATCTCAAAGCCCAGAGATTACCGTTGCTTTAGTGTTTGGTACAATTATGGGGGTCGTTTTATTCAAAGGAATTGCTGCTGGCCCGGTTATTGCTTCAGGAATGACGTTTGTGATCATCCAAGTCATGCAGTCTTTTGCTATAATTAAATGATGCAGACTTGATAGCGTATTTAAAACGCTATAATTATACATATTAAATTAAATGGGTTTTACAAAGGAGATAATGATGGCGATGAATCACGCAATTGGGCAAAAAATCTCTGTCAGCATTACTGATGAGAATGCAACAGATTACTTTGCGCAAAAAGATGGATTTACTTACCGAATTAAAAAAACAGAATTGAAGAAAAAGCACCAAATTAGTGATGCCATCACTGGTTTTGCGTATGAAAATGAACAGCATCAACTACAGTTGACGACCAAAATACCACGGGTTCAGTTAGCGCGTTATGATTTTGCACCAGTGGTTTCAGTACGGCGTGATTTGGGAGTTTTTGTGGATATCGGGTTACCAGACAAAGACGTTGTCGTTTCTTTAGACGAAATGCCCAGTTCAAATGCGTTATGGCCTGCACGCGGTGATTACTTGTACATCCGGTTAACAGTTGATAAAAAAGGGCGTTTATGGGGAACTTTAGCGGATGATGAGCAATTTGAAAAAATGGCTAAGCCCGCTACAACAGACATGCAAAACGCTAACGTGCAGGTGACGGTTTACCGGCTTAAAGCGGTAGGAACCTATGTTTTTACAGCAGAACACCATTTAGGCTTTATCCATCCCAGTGAGCGGGAACAAGAACCGCGCTTAGGGCAGCATTTAAACGCTCGTGTCATTGGCGTTCGACCAGATGGCATTTTAAATTTATCGTTGCGTCCCCGTGCTTATGAAGCTATTGGTGATGACGCACAGATGATTTTAGCCGTGTTGAAGCATCAGCCAGAAGGTCAGATACCCTATACGGATAAAAGTTCACCAGAAGCGATTCGACAATATTTTGGGATTAGCAAAGGGCAGTTTAAGCGTGCATTAGGACATTTAATGAAGGCTGGCGTGATTAAACAAACAGACGGCAAAACGATTTTATTACCGCAAGATACACATTAACAAGCAGTTAAAGCGGGGGAGTCAGATGGTTGATCAAGCATATGTTAAAAGGATTAAAGCACAATTACATCAAGCTGGTTTCAAGTTAACGCCACAGCGGGAAGCCACCGTTGTTTCATTATTGCAAAATGAGGCAGGGCATTTAAGTGCTGAGGAAATTTATTTATTGGTGAAGGAGAATACACCAGATATTGGCTTAGCAACAGTTTATCGGACTTTAGAAATTTTGACAGATTTAAATATTGTTAATAAAGTCAGCTTTACCGATGGCTTAATTCGGTATGATTTACGGCGTGAAGGTACCAAACACCATTTTCATCATCATCTGCAATGTGTTCAATGCGGTAAAATTCAAGAAGTACACGAAGACTTGTTGCATGATGTTGAACGTTTAGTGGAGCAACAGTATCATTTTCATGTGCAAGATCATAAATTAACGTTTCAAGGTATCTGTGCTGACTGTCAACGGCGCAATCGTGAAAAGGCGGACTCATGACTGAACAAGCACAACGAAAAATGGACCAAATGTCGTTACAAGTAGCTGATTTTCAGCGTTATTTGTTAGTTGAAAAGGGTTTGTCCCAAAACACTATCAACAGCTACCAACGGGATATCAATAAATTAAAGGTTTATTTACAACAGCAAAAACTAACCGCATTTACGCAAGATCATTTTGTCATTCTCAATTTTTTGGCAACATTAAAAACACAAAAATTGGCGAATAATACCATTGTTCGTTTAGTTTCAAGCTTACGTAAGTTTTACCGTTTTTTACTGGAGACGGCACAAATTTCGGTTGATCCAATGCTACAGGTAGATTCGCCTAAACGGCAGCAAGCATTGCCACAGATCTTGTCTCAAGCAGAGGTGGCGCGATTATTGGCAACGCCGGACACAAAAACGGCCATTGGCATCCGTGATCGGGCGATTTTAGAAGTAATGTATGCAACGGGGTTGCGGGTGAGCGAGCTGACGCATTTAAAGTTGGATGAATTACACCTTAGCTTAGGTTTGATTCAAACGCTGGGTAAGGGTGATAAAGAACGGCTGTTGCCAATTGGCGATGTGGCAATTAAATGGATTCATCGTTATTTAGACAGTAGTCGGCCCACTTTTTTAAAACCAGGCCAAAGTGCCCCGATTTTATTTTTAAATCACTATGGGCGGCCATTTACTCGCCAGGGTATCTGGAAAAATTTAAAAAAAATTGTTCGTGCAGCTGGCATTCACAAAGATATTACCCCCCACACTTTGCGGCATTCGTTTGCGACGCATCTACTGGAAAATGGTGCCGATTTACGGGTGGTACAAGAACTATTGGGACACGCAGATATTTCGACAACGCAAATCTATACGCATGTTAGTCAAAAGCACTTACGCGAAGTTTATGATCGCTACCATCCACGTGCTTAAGCGTAAATCAAGTAGCATTCTGGTAAGAATATTGTTATTATAGAGTAATTGTGATTAAAGGCAAACGGCAAGGATTGGGAGGATTGGCATGTTATTAAAGTATAAAACCGATTATGAAAAAATTGCGATGGGGCTACTATCCTTTATTCCTGATTTGAATGACGTATCCCGCCTTAAAGCTGAATTAAAATGGTACCAAACAGAAGCTGGCCGGCAATTATTGCTTTGGAAGAATGCTGCCGGTAATATTGCTGGTGTTGTGGGTGTTGAACAGAATAAGGATTACTTAATTGTCCGACATTTGTCATTGAGTCCTTCAGATCGACAAGAAGGTAATAGTTTTAAAATACTTGATGAATTGGCGGCTTTGTACCCAGAAGATAAATTGATGGGGACGATTGCAACTTCTGCGCTTTTAGGTAAATGGGAGCAACACCATAAAAAGGATGAGTCCAGTGGCTTTAACGGTTAAATTGGCAAAGTTTGAGGGCCCACTTGACTTGTTGCTACATTTGATTAAAGTTTCGGAAATGAATATTTACGATATTCCGATTGTTGCGATTACCAGTCAGTATATGGCTTATTTACATTCAATGCAGCGTTCAAAGCTCGATATTGCAGGAGATTATTTTGTGATGGCGGCAACGTTAATGCGGATTAAAAGCCAGTGGTTATTGCCGCAAACATCAGAGTCTGTAGAAGATGAGGCTGACACAGAATTTCCTGATGATCCGCGAACTGAGTTGGTTTCACAATTATTAACTTATCAAACTTATAAAAAAGCAGCGGCAAACTTAAAAGTGCAGGAACAAGCACGTAAAGCTTATTTTAGTAAATCACCTAGTTTGTTGGCGAGTGCACAGCGATTACCGATGCCAGAGCAACCAATCTCATTAAGTGCGCTAACCGCTGCACTCAATCAGTTATTACAACGGCAGCAGCCACAGCAGTTGTTAGTACACAATGTTAAGCGAGAAACTGTCACTGTTGCACAAAAAATCGGTCAAGTTAAGCAGGCGCTGCAAGGTAGTGCTCAGCGGCGGTTATTTTTTACGCGTTTATTACCGGCACAACCATCAATTGAAGATACCGTCACAACGTTTATGGCTGTGTTGGAATTAATGAAAAATAAAGAAATTTTTTGTTTTCAAACGCAAACTTTAGCACCGATTACGGTGAGCTTGAAAGAGGAAAAAGCATGAACCTGACAGCAGAATTAGAGAGTCTATTGTATGTTGCGGGTGATGATGGTATCAGCTTGGATCAATTAGATGATCTATTAACGGCCTCCCGCCCCAGCATTAAGCGGGCATTAACCGCTTTTAAGGAACAGTTAAATGCGGATAAACAGCGTGGGCTAACACTATTTCAATTTGGCCAGCAGTATAAACTTGTGACTAAGAAGCAATATGCAACCATCGTTAAACACTATTTTGAAGCTCCCCTGACTACTGACTTAAGTCAAGCTTCACTAGAAACACTGGCAATCATTGCGTATCAGCAGCCAGTGACACGGATTACCATTGATGAAATTCGTGGTGTGCAAAGCGGTGGTGCGTTGCAGCGCTTATTGTTAAGGCAATTAATTGAAGAAAAAGGACGGAAAAATGCACCGGGACGCCCAATTTTATATGGTACCAGTGATTTCTTCATGGATTATTTTGGTTTGACCAGTTTAGCAGACTTGCCGCCATTAACAGCACCAGAAACAGCGTCAGCTAGTGAAGAACAATCCGGTCAAGATTTATTGGCACAATTTGAAGCACATTTAAAAGATAAGGAAGAAAAATCATAATGGAAAGATTACAAAAAGTCATTGCGGCGGCAGGTGTTACGTCACGGCGTAAAGCAGAAGGCCTAATCAGTAGTGGCAAGGTCCGGGTCAACGGTGAAGTGATCACGCAATTAGGCACTAAAGTCAGCGCCCAAGATCGTGTAGAAGTTAATGGTATTCCGTTGATGAAAGAAGCTAAGCGCTATTTTCTGCTATATAAACCACGCCAAATCATTTCGTCGGTTCACGATGAAAAAGGTCGCAAAACAGTTGTTGATTTCTTCCCTGAAATTCAACAACGGCTTTACCCGGTTGGTCGCTTAGATTACAACACCTCAGGACTTATTATTTTAACTAATGATGGGCAACTGGCAAACTTATTAACCCATCCGCGTTACCAAATCGAAAAAAATTATGTTGCTAAAGTCAACGGGATTCCGGATAAAATGGCTTTAAAAAAACTGCAGCATGGGGTTCGCTTAGCTGCTAAAAAGACTGCACCTGCTAAAGCAAAGCTGCTGTCTAGCGATCACCGTAAAAATACCGCGATTGTCAGTTTAACCATTCATGAAGGGATGAATCATGAAGTCCGCGATATGTTGCAAGCGGTAGGCTATCCCGTCGATAAATTAAGTCGAGAACGGTATGCGTTTTTAACTACAGAGGGCCTAACAGCTGGTGAATCACGGCCACTGAAACACCAAGAAGTTGCAGCGCTAAAAAAATTAGCGCAAACTGGTAAGTTGCGCTAATAATATATCGGAATGGGTAAGCGTTATTCAACTGAATAAGGCTTATTTTGGCGTTTAATCGCGCCTGTTGGACAATCACGCTGTGCTTGTTTAAAAGCAGCTAATTCACGACTAGGAACCGGATGATTGCCCTGGTTGTGGTCAGGCTGGTAATAAGCGATGCCAGCATGATCATAATTGAATAAGTGAGGTGCATGTAATTGACACAAACCACAAGCAATGCAAGCTTCTCTTTGAACACGACAATAATACATTATAAAACTCCTTAAGGTGAGAATATGGCTGATTATTTTTATTTGCTGATCTTGTTTGACCAGCAGCAATGGCGGCGCCCTTTAGCATTAAAAGCATTATTAAAGGGTAGGCGCACAGTATCTAACCTTTATGCGGGATTAGATTACGGCCTGTTATCATTATACCAATTATTACCACATTTGCCGGCAGAAAAATTTGAGCAGGCATTGCGCCAGTTAGTTGAAGCTGGTTTGATTGCACAGCAAGGACGTCAAGCACGTTTGACGGTGGCTGGTCAAAAAGCAAAAGTAGCGGCTAACAAGCAATTATTTTTGCCACAACATTATGCCGGTTTGAAGTTTCAAAATAGCCGTGAATTCATAGCAAGATTATTTTTAGTTACCCAAGCCAGTTCAGAATTGAAAAAACATAATCGTCATTATTTTCCGCTGGCGGTTGCTTGGTCGACACAACAAGCTGTAAAAAATTGGCTGCGACAACAAAATGCGCAAACTCTTGTATCACAGTTACACCAAGAATGGTATTTATTGTTCGCAACGTTGCCACAATGGCAAGCTGATTATTACAGTCAGTTTCTATTGGGACATCAAGTACAGCCAGCTAGCACACAACAGGCTGACCACTGGTTTGCTTGGTCGAGCTTAACGGGCGAATTGGTGCGGCAAGATACGGTGCATTGGTTCTTACAACAAGTCACAGCTGCGCCAGAACAATTTCCTTTATTGACAAGTCTTTGGCAACCTTTAGCAACTGGTCCTTTAGGAACAAGTGCTGCTCAGACAATGACTCTGTGTCAGCAAGGTTTATCTTTAACCGAAATCAGTCGTCAACGCCGAATTAAACAAAATACGCTAAAGGAGCATTTATTAGAAGCCGCTATTTTATTACCGGATTTTCCTTTTGATCATTATCTTACTGCGTCAACCCGGCGGCAGCTGACTACAATTTTTGCTGATCAGCCGCTTGCAACTTGGAAATTTAGTCAATTAGCAGCAACTGACCTAAGCTTTTTTGACTACCGCTTATTCCAAATTCAAAAGAGGAAAGCACATGATTGATTCTGCAAAATTACAACAGACGTTAAAACAGCATTTTGGCTATACTAAATTTAAAACTGGCCAAGAAAGTGTGATTCGTTCGGTTTTAGCTGGTCAAGATACTTTTGCTATTTTACCAACTGGTAGTGGCAAATCACTGTGTTATCAACTGCCTGGTTACTTGGTTTCTGGGCAGGTAGTGGTGATTTCGCCGCTACTTTCATTAATTCAAGATCAGGTTGCACAATTGCAGTATTTAGGTGAAAAGCGGGTATTAGCATTGACTTCTGCTCTTGATCCTTTGACGCGACGCCAAAGCTTAGCACATTTTGCTGATTATAAATTCATTTTTTTATCGCCGGAAATGGCTAATCAAAGGCGGATTCAACGGTTATTAAAACAAGCATCAGTCGCTTTATTAGTCATTGACGAAGCCCACTGTATTTCACAATGGGGTATTGATTTCCGACCGGATTACTTACTGTTAAGCTCACTGCGAGAAGCTATTCAGCCAGCTACTACTTTAGCGATGACGGCTACTGCAACGCAACGGGTACAGGCGGATATTTTAGCCAAGTTAGGGCTAGACCCAACTAAAACGCGGCAGATCATACATTCAGTTGACCGGCGCAATATCTATTTAGCCAGTGAAGCGTTAGCGGATGAAACTGAAAAAAAGCAGCGACTAATTGAATTATGCTGCCAATTAAAACGACCTGGGATCATTTATTTTTCCAGTCGCCAAAAGGCAGAGGAAATTGCTGCCTTATTGCAGCAGCAAGTGACTACGCAGGTGGCATTTTATCATGGTGATTTAACTAGCCAGGACCGATTTGCCATTCAACAACAGTTTATGCAAGGTAAATTAGCCATTATTTGTGCAACTAGTGCATTTGGCATGGGAATTGATAAAGCAGATGTTCGGTTTGTGATTCATTATCACCTACCAGGCAGTTTAGAAAGTTATTTACAAGAAATCGGTCGAGCTGGTCGGGATGGCCAGCAGAGCATTGCGATTTTATTGTATACGCAGCAAGACTTTCAATTGCAAGCAAATTTACAAATTAATGGCCTGCCGGATGCTACTTTGATTAAACGTTACTTTGCACATCCGGGACAATTTGCTGCGGCGCAAGTTCCCGCTATCGAGTTATTGAAATTTTATCGGCAACAGCAACAAAGTGTCACCACAGTTTTAAAATTATTTGATCAGCGGCGGCACGAGAAGCTACTAGCATTACGGACGATGTTGGCATTTTTACAGAATCCTGGGTGTAAACGGCAATTTATTTTGACTTATTTTGCTGACTCAAAGGTGGTATCCCATGATGAAACTTGCTGTGATGCTAGCCAACCGCCTAATTTGGCTCGTTTAGGTTTACAGCAGATGACACATCCTCAGTCACATACTGTTTATGCCACTTGGCAAAAACGTTTGGCGGCAATTTTAGGCAACACACCTTTGCTTTAACTGAAACTTAAAGAAATTTAAGGCAGATTATGTTACAATATTTGCTGAAGGTTTAACAGGAAGTCTTATCGTTAATTGCTCACTAACTAGTGATTCACTAGCTTATTTCCTGTCAAACAACTTTTTTTGTGAGCAAGAAGGAGCATCGATGAGTAAACGAGAACGTGAGCAAAAGCACACAAAAAAAACGGTAGACGATAAGCCCTGGGCAGCGAAGTTCGAGGATGAACGCGACGAAAAGGGCCATTTATCGCGCACAGAGGTGCACCGTAAGGACAAAAGCAACGCCTTATTTGTCACCACTTTAACTATAGCATTGTTGGTACTTGCGGCACTGCCAGTGGGCGCTTGGACGATTTGGCAAAATCAAATGAATCGGCCGGTTGCCACAGAAACTTCTAGTTCTAGCGAGTCATCATCACAGCTGGCTGCTGTTAGCCAATCGCACAAAAAAGCAGCCAAACATGAAAGCAGCGAAACTAGCAGTGAAAGTTCGGCAGCGTCAGCTAATTCAACTAGTCAAGCAGAATCAGATACAGCAAGTTCTGCAAGTGAGTCGACGGCCGAAAGTAGCAGTGAAGCTAGTAGTGAAAGTGCCAGTTCAGATGCAACTTATGTGACAGTTAAAGCCGGGCAGGGAATCTACCGGGTTGCTGCCAATAACGGCTTGACGGTGCAAGAATTACGTCAACTAAATGGTCTTTCAAGTAATAGTACGCTTGCACCTGGACAGCGTCTCCGCGTTAAATAATTAAATTAAGCAACGGGAGATTGGGGCCTTTGCCGCAATCTCGATTTTTTAAATAAGGGGTTCAATTTATGACAGTAGGCTTACAGATTGCGATTGATGGACCGGCATCTGCTGGTAAAAGTACGGTGGCTAAACAAGTAGCTAAACAGCTCCATTATACTTATTGTGATACTGGCGCAATGTATCGTGCATTGACCTTGGCTGCCTTACGCGCTAAAGTTAATTTAACTGATGAATCAGCCGTTTTGGCGATTTTAAAAACGCTGCAAATTCAATTTAAACCAGGTAGTCCTCAGCAACGGGTTTTTATCGGCGAGCAAGAAGTGACTCAAGCTATTCGACAGCCTGAAGTGACAAATAACGTGTCAACTGTGGCAGCTCTGGCTGGTGTTCGACGTCAATTAGTGCGGCAGCAACAACAAATTGCACAACAAGGCAGTATTGTGATGGATGGCCGCGATATTGGTACGGCAGTGCTACCACAAGCACAAGTGAAAATATTTTTGGTTGCCAGTGTTGCTGAACGAGCACGGCGTCGTTATCAAGAAAATGTGCATAAGGGAATTGATACACCTTTAGCAACACTTCAAAAAGAAATTGAGATTCGGGATCAAAAAGATTCCACACGTAAAGTTTCCCCATTGACTCAGGCGAAAGATGCAGTTAGAGTAGATACGACAGCGCTATCAATTGATCAAGTAGTTGCGAAAATTATTGCAATTACTAATGAAAAACAGAAAGATCATAAATAATGGCAGCTTTTTCTAGCAATTCAAGTCATTTTACTATAAAATGGAAGTTGTAGTTTCAAGCTGTTAAGGAGGATTTTGGCATGAGCGAAGATAATGCAAACCAAGTTGAAAATAAAAATGCCATGGCTGACGCTTTAAATAGTGTACATGAAGTAAAAGTCGGTGACATTGTGAAAGGTGAAGTCTTAGCGATTGACGACGATAAGCAATTAATCGTTGGTATTCAAGGCACTGGGGTTGAGGGTGTTGTTCCAATTAAAGAATTAGCCAGTCAGCCAGTATCAGATATTAACGCAGTTGCTAAAGTTGGCGACGTTTTAGATTTAGTCGTGATTTCAACAATTGGTAAAGACAAAGAAAATGGTAGTTACCTATTATCAAAACGGCGATTAGAAGCTCGTAAAGTTTGGGCAAAAATTCAAGACAAATTTAATGCTGGTGAAAACATTACAGCACCGGTTACCCAAGTGGTTAAAGGTGGCTTAGTGGTTGATGCTGGTGTCCGTGGCTTTATTCCGGCTTCAATGATTGAAGATCATTTTGTTGAAGATCTAAGTGCTTATAAAGGCAAAACATTAGAATTAAAAATTATTGAAATTGAACCTAGCGAAAACCGCTTAATTTTATCGCACCGGGCAATTGTTGAAGCACAAAAGGCTGAACAATGGCAACATGTTTTAGCGACCTTAAAGGCTGGCGATACAGTTGAAGGAACAATTGCACGTTTGACTTCTTTTGGTGCGTTTGTTGATTTAGGTGGTATTGACGGTTTGGTTCACGTTTCCGAAATTTCATTTGAACGTGTAGAAAAACCATCAGATGTGCTTAAAGTGGGCGAAAAGATTAAGGTGAAAGTCTTATCAGTTGATCCTGAACGTGAACGGATTTCCTTGTCCATTAAAGCAACTTTACCAGAACCTTGGACGGATATTGAAGAAAAAGCACCAGTTGGTTCAACCCTTGAAGGTAAAGTTAAACGCTTGACGACTTTTGGTGCCTTTGTGGAAGTCTTCCCTGGCGTTGAAGGTTTAGTTCACATTTCACAAATCTCTCATCAACACATTGCGACACCTAATGAGGTACTTTCTGAAGGGCAAGATATTAAAGTGAAAGTCTTGAGTGTTAATCCTGAAGCACATCGGCTAGCACTATCAATCAAAGCCTTGACACCTAAGCCAGATGGCGATGAAAACCGTTCTGCTTCGAAATCAGAAACCAGCAATTATCAAAATAATCATTCCAACTATCAGGATGATGACGATGAAGGCGGCTTTACATTAGGTGATATTGTGGGTAATGAATTAAAACACAGTACTGATCAAGACAAGAAATAAGCTGTTTATGTGGTATTTAAAAAGGGATTGGCTAGTACCAATCTCTTTTTCTTTGCCGTCTAAAACAAAGTAATGAAAGGTAGGCGATAAAATGGCAAAACCAGTTGTTGCAATCGTAGGCAGGCCTAATGTTGGTAAATCAACAGTTTTTAATCGAATTGCAGGACAGCGTGTCTCAATTGTTGATGATGCACCAGGTGTAACCCGTGATCGGATCTATACTCATGCAGAATGGGTCGGGCACCAATTTAATTTAATTGATACCGGTGGTATTGAAATTGACGATCAACCGTTTATTGAACAAATTAGAGAACAGGCAGAAATCGCCATTGATGAAGCAGATGTGATTGTGTTTGTTACTAGTGTGCGTGAAAGTGTTACGGATGCGGACGAAAACATTGCACAAATTTTATACCGAGCGAAAAAGCCAGTTGTCTTAGCAGTTAATAAGGTTGATAATCAGGAATTACGGCAAGATATTTATGATTTTTACGCCTTAGGTTTTGGTGAACCGATCGGCATTTCTGGCGTTCATGGTATCGGAGTTGGTGATTTGCTGGATGCCATTGTGGCCCATTTTCCAGCTGATGAGCAGCCTGAAGATGATAGCCGGATTCGCTTCAGTCTAATTGGACGGCCTAATGTTGGGAAGTCTTCTTTAGTCAATGCCATTTTAGGTGAGAACCGTGTGATTGTGTCCAGTGTTGCGGGAACCACCCGTGATGCAGTAGATACACAGTTTGTAAGTGCAACTGGGACGGAATTTAATATGATCGACACGGCTGGCTTACGTAAGCGTGGCCGAGCTTATGAAAATGCTGAAAAATACAGCGTTTTACGGGCAATGTCGGCAATTGATCGCTCGAATGTCATTTTGGTGGTGCTCAATGCTGAAGAAGGTATCCGTGAGCAGGATAAGCACATTGCCGGTTATGCGCACGATGCGGGTAAAGGAATTATCATTGTAGTCAACAAATGGGACGCATTGAAAAAAAATAATCATTCCCTAAGTGATTTTAAAGGGGCAATTAAAACTCACTTTGCCTATTTAGATTACGCACCGGTGCTCTTTGTCTCTGCCAAAACACAGCAACGATTGGCGCAAATTCCACCTTTAATTGAGCAGGTTAGTGCCAATCAAAATTATCGGGTTAAATCATCGGTTTTGAATAATGTTTTACTGGATGCAATTGCGGCTAACCCAACCCCGTCGTCCAGCGGTAAAAGGCTGCGGATTTATTACATGACGCAAGTGGCGGTTAAGCCGCCGACGTTTATTGTGTTTGTTAACGAACCGGATTTAATGCATTTTTCTTATCAGCGCTTCCTCGAAAATCAGTTGCGGCAAGCCTTTGATTTTACTGGCACACCGTTACGACTTATTGTACGGCGGCGTAAATGATAAAAGATTTACTACCCTTGGCACTAGTGGTTTTATGAAGATTTTCTCATATTCTGGGTTTTTTACGGCAAAAGCGCTTAAAAAACCGAAAAATCCTTGCTATCAAGGCGTTCCTATGATATCTTTGATTCAGAAATGGTGGTAAACCCCATTATTTCCTTGCTATCACGTTGATAGTACTCACTTTACATTAGACTGTGGTCTAATTGTTGCTCAGGAGGTGACATTCATTATGGCAAACAAAGCTGAATTAATCGAAAATGTTGCTAACCAAACTGGTTTGAAGAAAAAAGATGCAACAGCTGCTGTTGATGCTGTTTTTGGTTCAATCCAGGATACATTAGCAAAAGGCGAAAAGGTTCAATTGATTGGTTTTGGTAACTTTGAAGTTCGTGACCGTGCTGCCCGTAAAGGCCGTAACCCACAAACAGGTGCTGAAATTCAAATTCCAGCAAGCAAAGTACCAGCCTTCAAGCCTGGTAAAGCATTAAAAGATGCTGTTAAATAAAGAAACGCAGATGAACTAGCAATTTCGGTTGCTAGTTTTTTTATACCCTAAATTAGTACGAACGGACTCAGAAGCTGATGGGTTAAATAATCAGGTTAATTATGCTAAAATGGTAAGCTGTTACTTGGAGGTGGCAATTCGGTGAGTTACGCAAAAAAGATGTTAACGGCTTTACAATTAGGCCAATTAAAACAAGCAGATGCGGCATTTAAACAGTCATTACAACAGGATGATGCCCAAACATTATATAGTTTGGGTGAGAATTTATATGCTTTAGGATTTTTACATCAGGCGCGCAAGGTGTATCAACAATTACTGCAACAATACCCAGATGAAGATGAGATCCGGACCACTTTAGCGGATATTGCAATCAGTGATGGCCACATTGATGAAGCATTGGATTACTTACTTGCCATTAAACCAGATTCCCCTGCCTATGCCCAAAGTTTATTGGTTAGTGCTGATTTATATCAACAACAAGGTTTATACGAGGTAAGTGAGCAAAAGTTATTAACTGCACGGCGCTTATTTCCAGACGAACCGATTATTAGCTTTGCGTTAGCTGAATTTTATTTTGACAGCGGTGAGTTTCAAAAAGCCAGTGTGCATTATGAAGCATTGTTGGCCGCAGGTGAAACTAAAATTGCTCAGGTTAATTTGACGCAACGTTTAGGCGTCGCTTATGCTAACAGCGGTAAATTTGAGCAGGCTCAAGACTGTTTAGCGCAGATTCCAATTGCGGAAATGGATAGTAATACCTTATTTCAAGCGGGTTTTATTGCCCTGCAGTTAAAAGATTATTCGCGAGCAATTGAACATTTTGAAAAACTAGTGGAACAAGATCCGCAATACAGTTCTGTTTATCCGCCTTATGCTGATGCGCTTGAAGCTGATCATCAATTAGAAGCCGCTTTGCGCACTGTTCAAGCTGGTTTAAAGATCGATCAGTACAATGAGGTGTTATTTGGTAAAGGTGCAACTATTGCCCTTAAATTAGACGATGCGCAAACCGCGGAAAAGTATTTGAAACAATTACTGGAAATTGATCCGGAAAATATGCAGGCTTTAGTACGATTAAGTAATTTATATTTGAAATTAGAATGGCACGAAAAAAATGAGGCCTTATTAAAGCCTGCATTAGCACAAGGCGATGTGGATCCACAAGCTTACTGGAATTTTGCGCGTTCAGCTGCTGTTTTAGGGCAAAGCCAGTCTGCCCGCGAAAATTATTTACTGGCTTACCCGACGTTTAAAGCAGAACCACGTTTTTTGAAAGAATTAGTCACTTTTTTCCGTGATCAAGGAATGCGTGCTGAAGCAAAAGCAGCGTTACAGCGTTATGTGAAGTTAGTGCCAACTGATGCGGACATGGTATATTTATTGGATGACTATCAAGATTAATCAAATGCGCTTTTTCATTAAGAATTAGTTATTGCTTGCTTTGCCAATCGGGTAAAGCAAGTTTTTTATTTATTTGGGTAATAAGCTGCGATAATAATGCAGTGAGGCAGGATCCAGCCGCAATTTGAGTTGCAAGTCTTGCTCTGTTTCTGTCTGGTGTTGTAATAAATAGGATAATATATAGCCTTGATGCAATTTTTGTGGACTTAAGGAAAAGTTGACTAAGGGAGCATCTTTTTTTAAATATTTATGCAAAGCCGGAGCAGTTAAATGTGGTTGTTTTCGGTCTAAGCGAGTTTTTAAAAATAAATCCGGACTAGCTTGTAGTTGTTGTCGCGGATTTAGGAAAGTTTTAAAAGCGGTTAAAAAAGTTTGTTCGCTAGCACTGTAGGTCAGTTTGGCCGCGATTTCATAGAAACCAGGACTAAGCAGTTCACGACTAGTAAAACCTTTTGCACTGAACAATAGTAAAGCACGAGTATAAAAGCTCAGTTGACTGTTGTTTAGCAGCGTTGGCAGCTGATTAAGCCATGCAGTTGCGATTGTTGGATTAAGTCGCTCTTTACTGAAGCCCTTGATTGTAACAGTCGGGTAGTGCTGAATTAATTGACGGGTAAATAAAAATTTAAAGTAACCATTTAAATGCGACAAAATTTTATTGTAGGTGTCAGTCTTTAAGTCCCGTTGGGTTAATAGCATGCTTAAATAATCTCTGACATCATTTGCTAAAATGTTATCTAAACTTGGGTCACTGCTGTAAGCCCAATTAAATCGCCGCAGATAATTAAAAAAATCAGTCAGTGTGCGCGAATATTCCGTAATCGTAATCGGGGCTAATTCTTTTTTAACTAAAAAGGCCTGAAAGCTTTTTTGATAGGGATAAGTCAAGTGAGTCATTCCTTTCTGAGTTTGATTTAAGTATAACATAAAAAAGTTACTTTAACTTAAAATTTCACAATCAAAACCAAAACAATCACCAACAGCGATTTTATTTCCCAGCTTAATTTGTTACTATTAAGAGTAATCAGACATTTTATTGTTGCAATTTTAATTGTGACATTTAATTGATCAAAAAATTTAATGTAAATAGGCGTTTACTATGAAATTAACTCACTTTCCAATTGAATTTACCCAAGCAAAACCAGTATTACAAGCAATTACTAGCGCAGGTTACCAAGCTTACTTTGTCGGTGGCAGTGTCCGGGATGCTTTACTTGGAAAACCATTGCACGACGTTGACATTGCAACTAGTGCGTATCCAGCTGAAATTAAACAAATTTTCAAGCGAACTGTAGATACCGGTATTAAACATGGTACGGTTACTGTACTTCAACAAGGACAAGCCTATGAAGTGACAACATTTCGAACCGAGTCTGCTTATCAGGATTTTCGGCGACCTGATCATGTAACATTTGTTCGCTCCTTGCGGGAAGATTTAAAGCGGCGGGATTTTACAATCAATGCTTTAGCACTACAACATGATGGTACTATTATTGATCTATTTTCTGGTTTAGCTGATTTAAAAGCGCGACTGATCCGCGCAGTTGGGGATCCAAATCAGCGTTTCCATGAGGATGCGTTACGTATGATGCGGGCGGTTCGCTTTAAGAGTCAATTAAATTTTAAGATCGAATCACAAACACAAACTGCTATCAGCAATCAACATCAATTATTAAAAAAAATTGCTGTAGAACGGGTTCACGATGAGCTGATTAAATTGATGTTAGGTAAAAATTGGACAGCTGGCTTGAACAGCTTTATTGCCACACAACTTTACCAAACATGCCCCGGTTTAAGTACTGCAAAAAAAGCATTATTCGCTTTGACGACTTTACCAACTGTCCCATTGAAGACAGAAAGTGCGGTTTGGTTACTGTTTGCACACCAGCTAGGATTAACACCCAAGACAGTTAAACCTTTTTTAAAGCAGTGGAAGTCAGCTAACAACATCATTCAAAGTGTCAGCCGTAGTTTACCGCTTTTAGATAAATTTTTGGCACAACAAAATTTATCTAATTGGGATTACTATTACGCTGGGTTACCAATTGTTTTATTAGCCAACCAGATTGCACAACTCTATGGTTTAGGAGCTGCACCAGCGCAATTACAGAAACGTTATCACCAACTACCGATTCAACAACGACGCCAATTAGCACTTGATGGTGGCGATTTATTACACCACCTGGCATTACAGCCAGGACCACAGTTAGGTGAATTGCTCGCAAAATTAGAGCAACAAGTTGTTGCTGGCAACTTACCGAATAATCGTCAAGCGTTGTTGCAGTCTGCACGTAGCATGTTAAATTAGCCATTTGTCATATCAAATTTATGAATAATTGAGGTCGATCAGGAATGCAAACATTAACGGCAGAGAATTTAACTAAGATTTATGGTGAAAAAACATTATTTGACCATATTTCATTTTTAATTAAAGAAGGCGACCGGATTGGCTTAATTGGTACAAATGGTGCTGGCAAGACAACATTATTAAATACTTTAACCGGAAAAGATGCTTTAGATGCTGGTACCATTAAAACACCTAAGAATTATCGTATCAGCTACTTACAGCAAATTCCCCAATTACCACAACAGCTAACCATTCTAGAAGCAATTTTCACTGGTGATAATCCACTGTTTAAAGTAATTAAAGCTTATGAACACGCTTTAGCTGAATTAACGCAAAACAGCACCAGTGAAAAAGCGCAAACACAATATGCAAAAGCAGAATCTGCAATGAATCAAGCTGATGCGTGGAACACAGATACCCAAATTAAAGCCATTTTAACGCAGTTAAATATTACGAATTTAAACCGTCAAGTCAAGCAGCTGTCTGGGGGCCAACAAAAACGTGTTGGTTTAGCGCAAGTGCTAATTGCAGCGCCTGATTTATTAATTTTAGATGAACCTACTAATCATTTAGATTTTGCGTCCATTGCTTGGTTAGAAAAGTATCTTGCAAATTATAAGGGTGCATTGTTAATTGTCACCCATGATCGTTACTTTTTAGACCGTGTGGCTAATCAAATCTATGAACTTGCCCTAGGCAAATTAACAGCTTACCCGGGAAACTTTGAAGCTTATCTGAAGCAAAGCGCCGAAGCAACTCAACAAGCCCAAGAACAAGCAGCTAAACAAGAAAAACAGTATAAAAAAGAATTAAGTTGGATGCGCACTGGCGCCAAAGCACGTTCAACTAAACAACAAGCACGAATTAATCGTTTTAATCAATTAAAAGACCAACTTAATCAAAAAGAAACACCTGATGAAGACTTAGACATTAGCTTAGGCCAAAAACGTTTAGGCAAAAAGGTGATGACATTAAAGCACGCTACATTAACGTTTCACCAGCACCCAATCATTAAAGACTTGGATTTATTAATTCAAAGTCACGCACGCTTAGGGATTACCGGAGCAAACGGTGCTGGCAAAACAACTTTCTTAAATGTGCTAGCAGGTAAACAACCGTTGGATTCTGGCACGTATACACTAGGCGAAACCGTTCGCCTAGGATACTACACCCAATTAATGGCACCACTTGATCCAAATAAACGTGTCATTAGCTATTTGCAAGAAGTAGGTGACACGGTAACAGATAAATCTGGTACCGTGATCAGTGTTACCCAATTACTAGAACAATTTTTATTTCCGCGGTTTATGCATGGCGCTTTAATCCGGAAACTATCCGGTGGCGAACGACGGCGATTATATCTGCTAAAGGTTTTAATGGCACAGCCAAATGTTTTATTATTGGACGAACCTACTAATAATTTAGACATTAGTACTTTAACTGTTTTAGAAAATTATTTGCAAAACTTTAATGGCGCCGTCATCACAGTTTCACACGACCGATACTTTCTTGATCAGGTCGCCCAGCAACTCTTAGTTTTTCATGGTGGCGCACGTGTCACACGTTTTACCGGTGCGTTAAGCGAATATTTAGCACAACAAAATAACATTAAAACTACCAAAAAAACACCGCAGCCAAAACCAGCTAAACCAAAGCCTCACACTACTGCTAAAAAGACTAAATTGACTTACAATGAACAAAAAGAATGGCAGACAATTGAAACAAAAATTGATTCATTGGAACAAAAATTAGCTGCGGTACAAAAGGAAATGCAAGCTAATGGTAGCGATTATGGTAAATTAGCTGAACAACAAAAAGAAGTCGATCGGCTGAATCAATCAATTGAAACGAAAATGAAGCGTTGGGATTATCTCAGCCAGTTTGTTGACTAACAATAAAGGAGCAAACCACGATGGAAGAAGCTTATTTAAATTTGGCACGTAAAATTTTGGCTGAAGGACACCAAAAAATGGACCGGACTAAAACTGGCACCTATAGTATTTTTGGGTACCAAATGCGGTTTGATCTCAGTCAAGGCTTTCCACTATTAACAACCAAAAAAGTCCCATTTGGCTTAATCAAAAGTGAATTACTTTGGTTTTTACGCGGAGACACTAACATCCGTTTCTTACTACAGCACCATAATCACATTTGGGACGAGTGGGCTTTTAAACATTTTGTTGAAAGCACAGATTATCACGGCCCTGACATGACTGATTTTGGTCACCGGCACTTAACAGATCCAGACTTTAATCAGCAATACCAAGCGGAAAAAAAGCAGTTTTGTCAGCGAATCCTAGAAGAACCAGCATTTGCTAAAAAGTATGGTGAACTAGGGGATGTTTATGGCAAACAATGGCGGGCTTGGCAAACACGGAATGGCCAAACTATCGACCAAATTAAAAATGTGATTGAAGCCATCAAACAAACTCCATATTCTCGTCGATTAATTGTCTCTGCTTGGAATCCAGAAGATGTGCCAACTGCCGCTTTACCGCCTTGTCACACGCTATTTCAATTCTATGTTGCAGACGGCAAATTAAGTTGTCAACTCTACCAACGTAGTGGTGATGTCTTTTTAGGCGTTCCCTTTAATATTGCTAGCTATGCTTTATTAACCAATTTGATTGCAAAAGAAGTAGGGTTGCAGCCAGGAGAATTTGTGCATACTTTAGGGGATGCGCACATTTATCAAAATCACGTAACGCAGATTAAAGAACAGCTAACCCGCAGTCCAAGATCGGCACCGACTTTAGAACTCAATCCTGATAAACACAGCATTTTTGATTATGATGTCGCTGACATTCAAATAAGCGGATATCAGCCGTATCCAGCCATTAAAGCACCTGTTGCGGTTTAATGATTTAGGAGGGATTCAAAATGACCATTGCGTTTATGTGGGCAGAGGCAAAAGATCACGTTATTGGCGCAGCAGGCCAGTTGCCTTGGCACCTACCAGCTGACATGCAACATTTTAAAACTGTTACGCAGCAGCAAATTGTGGTAATGGGACGCCGGACTTATGCCAGCATTGGCAAAGCATTACCTAATCGAACCAACATTGTATTGAGTCATCAAGCTAAACCGACTGTTGCACCCAGTGTTTTGGTCATGCACCAGCGGCAAGAAGTTTTAACCTATGCACATGCACATCCACAGCAAGAAACGATTGTGATTGGTGGCGCACAAATTTTTAGTTTATTCAAGACAGATGTTACTAAACTTTATGTGACCCGGATTCACGCCAAATTTTCAGGTGATACGTACATGCCTGCGCTAGATTGGACTACTTTTACCCGACAATGGCAGCAGGTTGGTCAAGTGGATGAAAAAAATCATTATCCTTATGTTTTCGAATGTTATCAGCGTAAATCAATTTAATTTTGTAGGTTGAAAAGTGAAAAAGCAGCATTAATCTGCTATACTGAATAGGTATTTAACCTATAATGATAAAAATTGGTTCACCAATTAAAAAGAATTTATTTTGTAAGAAAGTGTGGCTGGAATTTGTGGCAACTATTAAAATCGTAACCGATTCATCGGTGCAATTAACCCCTGAAGAAATTGAGCAATACAATATCACGGTCATCCCACTTTCAGTTATGATTGATGGCACTGTTTATACCGACGGTAAAACCATTACGCGTCCACAATTCATTGATCTCATGAATCAGTCAGCGGCCTTGCCAAAAACTAGTCAGCCGCCGATTGGTGAATTCATTAAGCTGTTTGATCAATTAGGCGCAGACGGTAGCCCAATCATCGCATTGCACATGACGGATGCAATCAGTGGCACTGTGAATACAGCTCGCCAGGCAGCTAATTTAAGTCAAAGTGAAGTTACTGTTGTGGATACACGGGAAACTGACCGTGGTATGGCTTTTCAAGTTATCCGTGCAGCGCAATTAGCTCAAGCAGGTGCCAGTAAAAAAGAAATTTTAGCAGCCATTGAGCGGGTCCGTCACAGTACTAAACTTTATATGGCTGTAATGACCTTAGATAATATCGTTAAGGGGGGCCGAGTTAGTAAAGTAACTGGACTCATCTCTAATATTTTAAACATGAAAGTAATTTTTGAATTAGTTGACGGCGAATTAAACGTTCAAACTAAAGGACGGGGCATGAAGACAGTTAATAATTTCATGCGCGAGCTCATTGCAGATTTAGTGACGAAATCAAACATTAAAGGCATTGGTATTTCGCATGTTGCTGCAGATTCAGTGGTCAATAAATTTAAAGCTGACATCCAAACCGCTTTACCAAAGGTGCCACTGTTAGTTCGTGATACGAGTCCAATTATCGCCACTTATGCGGGAATGGGTGCCTTTGCCATTATGTATTACACTGAAGATTGAGCTTTAAAAAGGCTGCGACATTTGTCAAAGCCTTTTTTTAATCAAACCATGACTAAAATTTGGTTCAGTAACAGATGGCAAAATAATCACTAAATTTTTATAAAGGAGTGCCTAGATTGCGCCATTTGAAATTGCTTAAGGAAATTATCATCGTGCTAGTTGCAATTAGCATTATTGCTGGCGGCGTTTATCTAGTGCTCAATTATTTTGCGCCGGGCACAATTCAGCAAGAAACGGTTAAATCAACAACCACGCCTAAAAAAAAGCAACAAATAAAATTGGTCGCTGTGGGGGATTCGTTAACCCAAGGCGTTGGTGATGATACTAAACAAGGTGGTTATGTCGGTTTAATCAAAACTAAGTTAACGGAGCAACAGCACGTTAAAACTCAAACTAAAAATTACGGTATTGCTGGTGAAACTAGTACGCAGATCAACCGACGTGTGCAGCAAAACACAGATTTACAGCAAGATCTTAAACGAGCTGACATCATCACGCTATCAGTTGGTGGTAATGATGTGATGGCGGTTTTAAAACAAGAAATGCTTGATATTGATGAAGCCGCCTTGTCCACAGCACGTCAAAAATATACGCGACACTTGACCCAGCTGTTGCAAAACGTTCGCCACTATAATGCACAAGCCCCAATTTTTGTGTTCAGTATTTATAATCCGTTTTACGTGTATTTTCCCAAAATGACTAAAATGCAGACTGTGGTAACAGATTGGAATAAAGCATCTAAAGCAGTGATCAGGCAACAACACAATAGTTACTTTGTAGATGTTTCAGAACAATTGTCTAAAGGCGAAAAATTAACGACCGCCAAACATAAAGCGAAAAAAGGGAAACAAAAGAACGCATTAATTTTTACAACTGATAATTTTCATCCCAATCATTCTGGTTATCAGGTCATGGCAGACGATCTTTACCGGCAATTAATGCAACAAAAGAATAAATGGTTATTAGACAGGAAATCATCATGACAACAAAAAAAAGACAAACAAAACAACCAGTGAACATTTGGAAATGGCTTTTTATCGTCTTAGTCGCAATTCTACTGGGTAGTGGTGCTTATCTGGGTGTTAAACTAACAACCCCAGCACCTGCCGCTACCGCAGATGAAAAAGTGATTAAGCGTGATCCAACCTTTGCAGTTAATTTGAATAAATCACAAGTCAATGCAATTATTAGCTATTACCTTAAACATTACTTAGCTGATAGTAAAATTAAATATAAATTTGACTTGGACCAGCAGGCCATTTTAAAAGGAAAATTTAAGTTACTAGGTTATCACGTCCCGTTTTCAATTTATTTTGATCCAAATGTAAAAGCCAACGGTGACATTCAACTAAAAGCCAAAAAGATGGCCATCGGCAGTTTATCGATTCCAACAAAAACAGTAATGAATTATGTTAGCCACAGTTATAAATTTCCAAAATGGGTGCAATTCAATAACCGTAAAAAGATTATTTTATTGAAATTAAACGAATTCAAAATGAAAAATGGGATGCAGATCAAAGCGAAACAAATTGATTTACCTAATGATAAAATCAGGCTTGATGTTTACATTCCGCAATTTAAGCCAGTAAAGGATTAGGTGGTGCTTCCATGCGTAAAAGCTTCTATCAATTTTTAATGACCCAGCGTAATCCGGCCAGTTATGATGAAATTGCACAGTTTGCTAATAATGCTTTTTATGACCAAAGCTTTCCAAAACAAGAACAAAATTATCAGCGATTGTCAGAATACTTAGAAGAAAATGCCAATTATTTACCCAGCATGACAATCTTTGATGCTGCTTTTCAAAAATATCAAGAACAAGCACAAAACCTTTAATAATCAGGTGACTTTATGCAAAAAAATCAAAATCAAACACCTCAAAAGAAAGCACAACGGAAACACAGAGTCAGTTTAGTCGTATATCTGACCTCAACGCTGTTAGCTTTTTTGGTGGGAATTTTTATTACAGTATTAGTGATGGGCCTAAAGGGGGCCACGACTGCTAATAGTACCGATTTTAACCAACTTAATCAGGTTTATCAGGCGATTAGCCAACAGTATTATCGGAAACCAGACCAGAAAAAACTTGTTACTGGTGCGATTAAGGGCATGGTCTCTAGCTTGGATGATCCGTACTCTGAATATCTTAGCGGAAAACAAGCCGCAGCATTAGATAATACAGTTTCAGGCAGTTTTGAAGGCATTGGTGCTGAAATTCAAAAGAAAGGGCACTACATTCAAATTATTTCACCGATGGTGAACAGCCCGGCTAAAAAAGCTGGTTTAAAGGCTAACGATGTCATCACTGCCATTAACCAGCAATCAACAGCCAACTGGTCCATCACCAAAGCTAGTCAAAAAATGCGTGGACCTAAAGATACTAAAGTCACCTTAACCATCAAGCGTGGTCAAAATCAATTTAAAGTCGCTGTTAAACGTGATGTTATTCCGGTTAAGACTGTTAATGCAAAATTAGACAAAAAGCACCCGACGATTGGCAAAATTCAAATTACCAGCTTTGCGGAACCGACTTTTAAAGAAACAAAACAAGCTGTGAAGAAATTGCGGCGTCAAGGGGCTAAATCATTTGTGCTCGATGTCCGTAGCAATCCTGGTGGCATTATGCAACAAGCATTGAAAATGTCCAGTATGTTTGTCGCCAACGGAAAGCCGTTAATGCAGGTTCAACCGCGAACAGGCAAAGCAACTGTTTACCGGGCCAGTAAGAAATTAGACGGTGGCTTTAAAGTTAAAGAACCGGTTAAAGTATTAATTGACGGCGGTAGTGCTAGTGCAGCAGAAATCTTTGCGGCAGCCTTACACCAGTCTGCCAACATCGATTTAGTGGGCACGAATTCTTTTGGTAAAGGGACTGTTCAGCAAGTGGTTTCTTTAGACAAGAAAAGTGAGTTTAAATTGACCGTTGCAAAATGGTTAACCCCACAAGGTGATTGGATCAATAAAAAGGGCCTGACGCCTACTACTAAGGCAAAATATCCAAGCTATGCTTATTTACCATTAGTCAATAATCAGAAAACTTACCAAATGGGTGATGTTTCCAAGCAAGTTGCAACTTTGCAAAAAGAATTAAAAGCTTTGGCGCATGATCCTGGCAGTACCAATGGCTATTTTGATCAGCAGACACAACAAGCAGTGCAAGCATTTCAACGTGAACATCAATTAACGCAAAGTGGTAAATTAGACCCTACCACCATTCAGCAATTACAGACCAGTCTTGCAGCTAAAATTGAACAACACGATAATGCCTATCAACAAGCTGTAACTCAATTAAGTCAAAAATAATCACGCCAACGGACCAGCTGCCTTAAAGGTTACTGGCCCGTTAGCTTATCTAATAAAAGAAATGAGGGCGATATTATGCGCACCATTCAATGGTACCCAGGCCACATGGCCAAAGCAAAAAAACAAGTCCAAACTAACTTGCGTTTGGTCGATATTATTTTTGAAATTGTCGACGCACGGGTGCCGCTGGCATCACGCAATCCAGTGTTAGATCAAATTATTCAGCAAAAACCGCGCTTAGTGATTTTAAATAAAGCTGATTTAGCCGATCCAGCTGTCAATCAAGCTTGGGTCCAATACTTTCAACAACAGCAACTGCCTGCCATTGCCATTGATTCCCAGCATCACCAGCGGCTTAAAGTGATTGAACAGCAAGCCCAACAAATTTTAGCGCCTAAAATCGCACGCCAACAGGCAAAAGGGGTTAAAAATAGTACTATCCGGGCAATGTGCATCGGCATCCCCAATGTGGGCAAGTCCACCATTTTAAACCGGCTAGTCCGTAAAAATGTGGCGCAGACTGGTAATCATCCAGGAGTGACTAAAAAACCGCAGTGGCTTAAAGCGGGCAAACAACTTGAATTATTAGACACACCTGGGATTTTATGGCCAAAATTTGAAGATCAGTTAGTGGGCAAAAAATTGGCATTAACTGGTGCCATTAAAGATTCGCTATTTTATGCAGACGATGTTGCCTTGTACGCCTTAGACTTTTTCACGCAGCACTATCCAAATAGGTTGCAGGAACGTTATCATTTATCCGCCGCTGACTTAGCTTTAGCAACACCGGATCTATTGATGAAGTTAACCACTGCTTTAGGGATGAAAGAAGACTATGATCGAGCCAGTGAACGCTTATTGTTTGATTGTCGCAAAGGTAAGCTAGGCCGGTACACGTTAGATCAAATCGGTGAGGCTAAGACTGATGACTGAAACGATTGCTCAGATTAAACAATTTCTGCAGACTAACCAGCCAACTGCCGCTGAGTTAAAGCAATTAGCCACTGATCCCCGCAAAGGTGTGCAGCGCTGTTTAAAACAGTACCAAAAGCAGCAGCAACAGTTAAAAGCTGAAAAAAATGCCTTTTTAACCCGTTGTCAGTACGAGCAGCATTTGTGGCCCCGTTACCCCCACATTGCAGGCATTGATGAGGTTGGTCGCGGTCCCTTAGCAGGTCCTGTAGTCACCGCCGCTGTCATCCTGCCGCATGATTTTGCCCTTTATGCGGTGAATGATTCAAAACAACTTTCTGCTAAAAAAAGGCAGCAACTTTACCGTTTAATTTTGGAACAAGCAACTAGCATTGCTGTTGGGATCAGTAGTGTGGCGACAATTGATCGGGTAAATATTTTGCAAGCGACTAAATTGGCTATGCACCAGGCAGTGGCAACCTTAACCATCCCGCCAGATTATTTGCTAATAGACGCAGTAAAGTTAAAAACGGCGTTACCAACACGTAGTATGTTTAAAGGTGATAGCCGTAGTATTAGCATTGCGGCCGCCAGCATTGTGGCAAAAGTTGTGCGGGACCGGTTAATGATTGCTTATGACCGCGCTTATCCCGGTTATAATTTCAGACACAATGCCGGTTATGGCACTGCTGAGCACTTAACTGCATTGGCTAAACTTGGCGTTACGACAATTCACCGTCGGAGTTTTGCGCCAGTCAGAAAATTTTTAAACTGATCAGCCACTCCTTTACGTAGTTTAACTATAAACACATAAAGGAGTTTTTTGATGGAAACACGACTTTTATTATTAAAAGTACAGTTATGTCCTGGATTTGGCCGCGCAGCCCGAAGTAAAATTGGTGCTTATTATCAGCAACAACCACAAGCAGATTTGAACTTTGAGCAGTTAGCTCAAATTGGACAGCTAACGCCGGCAAACCGCAAAACAGCAGGTCAATTTTGGTCTAGTGCTGAATTGGCCATTAACTTGGTTCGACACAGTCGCCTTAATTTTTTAACTTACATTGATGCAGCTTATCCAGCCTATTTACGCGAAAGTTACCAGCCGCCCTTAATTTTATTTTACCAAGGGCACTTGTCTTTGTTACAACAACCGATTTTAACGTTTGTAGGAGCAAGGCGAGCAACTTCTTACACACAAGCCGTATTGTCCCAATTTATTCCTGGGTTAGTAAAAGCCGGCGTTGTTATTGCTAGTGGCTTAGCCGCAGGAGCAGATCGGATGGCACACCTCACTACTTTAGCCGCTAAGGGACAAACCATCGCGGTGATTGGCACGGGTTTAAACCGCTATTATCCAGCGGCCAACCAAGCGTTACAAGCAAAAATTGCTAACGTAGGCTTAGTTTTAAGTGAGTATCCGTTAAACAGTCCGCCGCAACGTTATCATTTTCCTGAACGTAACCGAATTTTAGCGGGGCTATGTCAAGCGTTGTGCGTAACCGAAGCACGGCAGCACAGCGGCAGTTTGATCACAGCCAACTTAGCGTTACAAGCTAATCGCAATGTCTTAGCTGTTCCAGGCGCCATTACGCAGCCATTATCTACCGGCTGCAATCAATTAATTGCAGCCGGCGCTCGACCCGCTTTAACCGTACAAGACTTGCTTGAAGAACTCCCCATTAGATGAAGGAAAAGGAATTTAAGTTGACAAAATAGGGCGAATAGGCATATGATGTTTACCGATTCGTTAGCGTTAACTTAAACGAACTGAAAGGAGATTGTCATGGCGTATAAAAACCTTGTGATCGTCGAGTCACCTTCAAAAGCCAAGACGATACAAAAATATTTAGGGCGTAATTATAAAGTCGTGGCGAGCCTCGGACACATTCGTGATTTGCCTAAAAGTAAAATGGGTGTTGATGTGGCAAATGATTATCAACCACATTACATTTCAATTCGTGGTAAAGGCCCTGTAATTAAAGATTTAAAAAAACAAGCTAAAAAAGCAAAGCGCGTTTATCTCGCTTCTGACCCGGACCGTGAAGGTGAGGCCATCGCGTGGCATGTTTCTTACATTTTAGGCTTGGATCCTAAGAAAAAAAACCGGGTTACTTTTAATGAAATTACTAAAGATGCCGTTAAAGAAGCTTTTAAATCACCTCGCAGCATTGATATGGATTTAGTCGATGCCCAGCAAGCGCGCCGGATTTTAGACCGGTTAGTGGGTTATTCCATTTCACCACTGTTGTGGAAAAAGGTTAAAAAAGGCCTAAGTGCTGGCCGTGTTCAATCCATTGCGTTGAAATTAATCATTGATCGCGAAAATGAAATTAAGGCGTTTAAACCCAAGGAATATTGGTCAATTGATTCAGAATTTAAAAAGGGCAGGCAAAAATTTGCCGCTAGTTTTTACGGTTTAGCGGGAAAGAAAAAATCCTTACCTGATCAAGCTTCAGCGCAAGCAATTTTGGCTAAGCTTGATCCTAAAGCACCTTTTGAAATTACCAAGGTGACTAAGCGTGAGCGTAAGCGGTTCCCACAAGCGCCGTTTACCACCAGTTCACTTCAACAAGAAGCTGTACGCCGGCTCAATTTTAGAACCCGAAAAACCATGATGGTTGCTCAGCAGCTTTATGAAGGAATCAATTTAGGTAACCGACAAGGGACAGTGGGGTTAATTACTTATATGCGGACTGACTCCACACGAGTTTCACATGTTGCAAAGCATGAAGCTAGCAAATTCCTTCATGATGAATATGGTGAAAAATATGCAGCGCTTAAAATCCATAAGACTAAAAACCCAGAAGGCGCACAAGATGCCCATGAAGCAATTCGGCCTTCTTCCGTTTTAAGAACTCCCGCTAGCCTTAAATCAGTGCTTAACCGTGATCAAATGCGGTTATATCAATTAATTTGGGCGCGGTTTTTAGCAAGTCAAATGACACCAGCAATTTTAGATACGATGGCAGTTACCATTGAACAAAATGGTGTTACCTATAAAGCAAACGGTTCTAAAATGAAATTCGCTGGATTCACTAAAGTGTATGATCAAAGCAAAAAGAAAAAGGATAATCCACTACCGGATTTAGCCACTGGTGATCAAGTTAAATTAGTTAAAAATGAGCCTAATCAACACTTTACCCAGCCACCGGCCCGTTATTCGGAAGCAACTTTGATTAAAACCTTAGAAGAAAATGGTGTCGGACGGCCATCAACTTATGCCCCCACCATTGAAACCATTCAACGGCGGTACTATGTTAAATTAATTGCCAAACGTTTTGAGCCCACCGAACTTGGTGAAATTGTCAATAACATCATTGTCGACTTCTTTCCAGACATCGTTAACATCGATTTTACGGCAGACTTTGAAAGCGACTTAGACGCCATTGAAATTGGTAAACAACATTGGATTAAAGTAGTGGATGAATTCTACCAACCCTTTGAAAAGGAACTGACTTCGGCAGAAAATAAAATCGAAAAAGTTCAAATTAAAGATGAACCGGCAGGCTTTAATTGTGATATCTGCGGGGCACCAATGGTCATTAAATTAGGTCGCTACGGTAAATTCTATGCCTGCAGCCGGTTTCCAGATTGTCGCAACACTAAACCGATCATCAAAGAAATTGGCGTCATTTGTCCAAAATGTCAAAAAGGGCAAGTTGTCGAACGTAAGTCCAAAAAGAAACGTCTGTTTTATGGTTGCAGCCGCTATCCAAAATGTGATTTTATCTCTTGGGATAAACCAGTTGGCCGAAATTGTCCTAAGGATGGCCATTTCTTAGTTGAAAAGAAAATTAAAGGTGGCAAACAAGTAGTTTGTCCGAATGGGGATTACCAAGAACCTGCACAAAAATAAGGTTGTGTTAAGCAGGGCAGCCAATGACTTTGTTTTTAAAGAAATGAGGGAATTAATCTATGGCACAAGTACCCCGAGTAACTATTATTGGCGCTGGCCTAGCTGGCAGTGAAGCTGCTTGGCAAGCAGCTAAGTTAGGCGTTGAAGTTGATTTATACGAGATGCGGCCTTTGAAAATGACGCCTGCACACCATAGTGCGCAATTTGCTGAATTAGTCTGTACTAATTCGTTACGCGCTGATCAATTGACCAACGCTGCAGGTTTGTTAAAGGCAGAGATGCGTCAATTAGATTCCGTAATTATGCGTGCAGCAGATCATAATGCAGTCCCAGCTGGCGGAGCCTTGGCGGTGGACCGCCAACCTTTTGCGGCTGCGGTAACTGCTCAATTAGAGGGGTTGCCCAATGTGACTGTTCATCACCAAGAAGTGACGACTTTGCCTAGTGGCCCGACAGTAATTGCTACTGGGCCATTGACAGCAGCTAAGTTAGCAGAACAAATTCAAACGCTAACGCAACAAGACAGTTTAGCTTTTTTCGACGCAGCAGCTCCGATTTTAGAACAAGCTAGCCTTGATTTTGATAAAATTTATTTAAAATCCCGTTATGACCAAGGTGATGCAGCTTATTTAAATTGTCCATTAGATAAAACTCAATTTGAGACCTTTTATCACGCACTATTAACTGCAGAAACCGCGGAACAACATGATTTTGAAGCAGGCCAATTCTTTGATGGCTGTCTACCGCTGGAAGTGATGGCACAGCGGGGGGAGAAAACCTTGTTGTTTGGCCCAATGAAACCAGTTGGTCTAATTGATCCACGGACTGGCAAACGGCCTTATGCAGTGGTGCAACTTCGCCAAGACGACGCAGCCGCCAGTTTATACAATATGGTTGGCTTCCAAACGCATTTGAAATGGGGCGAACAAAAACGGGTTTTTCGGCTAATTCCCGGTTTAGAAAAGGCACGCTTCGTGCGTTATGGCGTGATGCACCGCAACACCTTTATGCGTTCGCCAGCTTTATTACAACCTACTTATCAGTTAAAGCAGCAGTCTAATTTACTGTTTGCAGGCCAGATGACTGGTGTAGAAGGCTACATTGAAAGTGCCGCTAGTGGGCTAATCGCCGGTATCAATGTGGCGCGTTTAGCACAAAATTTACCTGCATTAACTTTTCCGCAAGCGACTATGATGGGGGCAATGGCACATTATATCACGCATACCAGTGCTGCTCATTTCCAGCCGATGAATGCCAACTTTGGTATTCTCGCTGCGTTACCAGAAAAAATTCGGAATAAACAAGCTCGCCGCCAAGCACAGGCTGAACGTGCTTTAGCGACTTTGTCAGCCTTCATGCCTAAAAATTAACTTTATTTTTTTAATTCTTCTTGACTTGTGTTACAGTAAATCCATTAAGTCGGGAGGAATTTTTTAGTGGAATTAAATTGGCTCGATCTATTCATTCAATATTTATCGGTTGAACGGCAATACAGTCCAGAAACCAGCACAGCTTACCGCGAAGATATTTTAAATTTTATTCAATTTCTCAAAGCCAATGGTGGCGCCCAATCCTTTAAAGCGATAAAATTATTAGATGTGCGGACTTACTTGAGTTATTTGTATGAGCAGCAATACAGCCGTAATTCTGTTTCACGTAAAATTTCTAGTTTACGCTCTTTTTATAACTATCTAGTTAAAAATGAGTTTGTTAAGGATAATCCGTTTACGACAATCCAGCTAAAACGGCATAACCAGCATTTACCTCGTTTCTTTTACCAAAAAGAAATGCAAGCGCTATTTGAAGCTGTTAAAGGAGACAAACCGTTAGACCTGCGTAATGCAGCTTTACTTGAAGTTCTCTATGCAACAGGCATTCGGGTGAGTGAATGCATTAATTTGCAACTTGATGCAGTTGATTTCGATTTAAACATTATGCTGATTCACGGCAAAGGTAATAAAGATCGCTATGTTCCTTTTGGCCAATTTGCCGCAACGGCTTTAGACCGTTATTTTACGGACTGTCGAACACCGTTAATGCAAAAATACCACGCAAAGCATCCTTATGTTTTTGTTAATCATTATGGTAAGCCGTTAACAGCAGCAGGCGTAGAATACATTTTAAATCAAATCATTAAAAAAAGCAGTTTAACGGCTGACATTCATCCCCACATGCTACGGCATACCTTTGCAACGCAGATGCTAAATAACGGGGCGGATTTAAGGACTGTTCAAGAATTACTAGGCCACAGTAGCTTGTCTACTACACAAATTTATACCCATGTGACCACAGAACATTTACAGAAGGATTATCGAAAATTCTTTCCCCGAGCCCACTAAAATTAACGTTAAATTAAAGGAGTGCATTAAATGACAGCAGTAAAATTTGAAGCCACCACAATTTGTGCGGTACGCCATAATGGACACACCGCAATGGCTGGTGATGGCCAAGTGACAATGGGTGAAAAAGTTGTCATGAAAGGAACCGCTAAAAAAGTTCGCCGAATTTACCATAATCAAGTGGTAGTCGGTTTTGCTGGTAGCGTTGCCGATGCGTTTAACTTAGAAGAACGCTTTGAAAAGAAATTAAACGAATACAGTGGCAATTTATCCCGTGCAGCAGTGGAACTCGCCCAAGAATGGCGGGCTGATCAGACATTACAAAAATTGGAAGCCTTACTGATCGTTATGAATAAGGACCAATTATTATTAGTTTCTGGTAGCGGTGAAGTCATCGAACCAGATGATAACATTTTAGCAATTGGCTCTGGCGGCAATTACGCTTTAGCTGCAGCTAAAGCCTTAACCACTCACACTGAAAGTATGAGTGCCCACGATATTGCTAAAACTGCCATCAGTATTGCTGGCGACATTGACATTTTTACTAATCACAATATTATTGTGGAAGATTTATAATAAGGAGTTAACCTAAATGCAAGCAGCAGAAAAAACACCTAAACAAATTGTGGCCGCCTTAAACGATTATGTTATCGGTCAAGATGATGCTAAACGTGCCATTGCGATCGCATTACGCAACCGTTATCGGCGGATGCAATTGTCTAAAGAGATGCAAGATGAAATTACCCCTAAAAACATGCTGATGATCGGCCCAACTGGTGTAGGTAAAACTGAAGTGGCACGACGACTAGCTAAGATTGTCGCAGCGCCCTTTGTTAAAGTGGAAGCAACTAAGTTTACTGAAGTGGGTTATGTAGGCCGGGATGTTGAATCAATGGTACGTGACCTAGTTGATGTTGCAATTAATATGGAACGTAAAGTTCAATTTAAAAAAGTACGGGCTGAAGCTAGCCGCAATGCAGATAAACACCTGGTTAAATTGCTGGTCCCCGGTGTTAAGAAACAACCTAACCCCCAAAATCAATTTCAAAGTTTGATGAATGCTTTTTCTGCCATGCAAAAAGGGCAAGATCCAACACAACAACAAGCGGATGAAAGCGAAGAAGTCACTGACAACGTCCGTGACCAGCGTTTATCAGTCAAGGAACAACTGGATCGCGGTTTATTAGAAAACCAAGAAGTGACGTTAAAAATGGATGATCCTAAACAAACAGTTGCACTAAACAATAACATGATGGGACAAATGGGGATTGATTTAAACGATACATTAGGCAGTTTAATGCCTAAACATAAAATCAAGCGCACCTTAACTGTTAAAGAAGCTCGAGAAGTATTGATCAAAGAAGAATCAGAAAAATTGGTTAATGCAGCGGACATCTACCACGATGCCATTCAACGTGCTGAAAATACTGGCATTATTTTTATTGATGAAATTGATAAAATTGCTTCTAGTGGGCAAAAAAATAGCGGTGAAGTCTCACGTGAAGGTGTCCAGCGGGATATTTTACCAATTGTCGAAGGTTCAGCAATCACCACTAAATACGGCACCATTAATACTGATCACATTCTATTCATCGCCTCTGGTGCTTTTTCAGACAATAAGCCTAGCGACTTAATTGCAGAATTACAGGGACGCTTTCCAATTCGAGTTGAATTAAAGGATTTGAGCCAACAAGATTTTGTTCGTATTTTAACCGAGCCCAATAACGCATTGTTAAAACAATATATGGCTTTAATCGGTACTGATAATGTTCACACCACTTTTACTAAAGAAGCTATTGAACGCATTGCGCAAATTGCTTACGACGTCAACCACGAAACAGAAAATATCGGTGCCCGGCGTTTACACACTATTTTAGAAAAACTGCTGGAAGATATTTTGTATGAAGGCCCAGATATGGAAATGGGCGATATTACCATTACTGAACAGTATGTTAATGATAAAATTGGTGATATTGTGGCAAATAAAGATTTGAGCCGTTACATTTTATAAAAGTTTAATTCGAGATTTCCATCTGAAAATTAACTTTAAGTCGAGGTAGGTGCATGACATGTCACTTTCAATCAAAAATCAGTTTTTACAGGCTAATTTCACCGCCAAAGGTGCTGAACTAACCAATCTTATTTCATTAGATTCTGGTAATGAGTACATTTGGCAAGGTGATCCTAAAATTTGGAACCGGCACGCGCCAGTACTGTTTCCAATTGTAGGCCGACTAAAGAATGATCAATATCGCTATCAAGGTAAAACTTATCACATGACACAACATGGTTTTGCCCGGGACCGGACTTTCCAGGTTGTTGCACACCAGTCTGATGCCATCAGTTTTCAATTAAAAGACGACCAAAAGACCTGGCAAAATTATCCTTTTGCATTCGAATTAACCGTCACTTATCAGTTGCTGGACAACGATCTGGAAGTGACCTACTTTGTGCATAATCCAGCACAAAAACCGTTGTACTTTTCAATTGGTGGTCATCCTGGGTTTAATATTCCGCTAACAACTGACAATAAGTTTGAAGATTACTATATTAGTTATGAGCCTAAAAAGACCCGGGTACAAATTCCGTTGGTAGGCGCGTATAATGACGCTGCCCATAAGACATTAGCGCCAACAGATACCGATTTAGATTTATCCCATGAATTATTTCATGCTGACGCCTTGATTTATGAATTAAATCAAGTGAATACATTTACATTAAAAAACGATCAAAATCAGCATAGCGTCTCAGTAACTGTGCCTAACGCACCCTATACTGGCATTTGGTCACCTTACCCTAAAGCTGGAAACTTTGTTTGCATTGAGCCTTGGTGGGGAATTGCCGATAATGTGGCTGCAAGTGGTGACTTCACGCAAAAGATGGGCATCAACCACTTAGCACCAGGTGCAGATTTTACCGGTAGTTTTACCATTACAGCACACCAAAGACGGGCATTTTAATCAAATCTAATACATTGAACTAAAATAGCGAACAACCCAATATAATGATTGGTGTGTTCGCTATTATTACGTCACTAAAAAAGTTAAGTGTTGATATTATTTTTTCTTAGTTGTTGGTTTACGGTAACCAAAACCAAAGGGAACTTTACTTTCTGTCCCTGCTTTAATCCGTTTAAAGTTATCTCGGTGCATATAAATAATAAAGCAAGTGAGGATAAACGCAATTAAACTCAATAAGCCATCGTGAAAGAAAAAAGTTAAGCCAAAAATAATTACCATTCCTAACATGCTGGCAACACTAACCATGCGGGTAAAATAAACCAAGCTACCAAAAACTAACCAGCAGATAAAAAAGAATAATGGACTGTACGCAAGCACCATCCCAGCGCTGGTTGCTACTGCTTTGCCACCATGAAAATGGTCAAAGATTGAAAAACTGTGCCCAATAACGGCAGCAACGCCAATCAATAAGGGACTATAAAATGGGTGACTGAAGCTGCCAAAGAAATAAGGAAGCATCCCCGCTAAGGTACCTTTAAACATGTCTAAAAATAACACAATTAAACCAGCTTTTTTACCTAGCACTCGAAAAGTATTGGTTGTTCCAATATTACCACTGCCTAATTTCCGGATGTCTTTATGGTAAAGCCATTTGCCAATCCACAAGCCAGAAGGTATTGACCCAAGTAAATAAGCACAAATTAACATGAAGCTCAGTTTCAAATTTTTCCCTCCTTAATGGCAACGTCATTACTAGTGTGTATTTTAGCATGATTTAATTTAAGTCACCATATTAAAATGGTTTTGTGCTAAAATAAGAAAGACGAACACTAGTTCCTGACTGGCCTTTTCAAATTGCCGCACATAGGGTAAAATAAGTTTTTGTGCCCTTAGGTACGTCACCATTAACTTGAGTTATCTTTGAAAATCAGCTAATTTAATCTATAACTAATCATTTAAAATCATCAGTTTGATGATAATTTTCGGTACAATTTAGTAAGCACTGTTGAAAGGGAGTTTTTGCTTAATGAAGGAAGCTTATAATGACGCTTCGATCCAGGTTTTACACGGATTAGAAGCAGTCCGTAAACGCCCAGGTATGTATATTGGTTCCACTGGCAGTCAAGGGCTGCACCATTTGGTTTATGAAATTGTCGATAATGCCGTGGACGAAGCACTAGCTGGCTACGGCAAGGAAATCGACATCACCATTCATCAAGATAATCGGGTGACGGTGCGTGATTTTGGTCGGGGAATGCCAACGGGAATGCATGCTTCCGGAATTCCTACCATTGAAGTCATTCTGACTGTCCTGCATGCTGGTGGTAAATTTGGACAGGGTGGTTATAAAACTTCTGGTGGCCTGCATGGTGTGGGCTCCAGCGTGGTCAACGCACTGTCTGAAGAAATGGTTGCAACGGTAGTCCGCGATGGCATTAAGTACCAAGAAACTTTTCGCAATGGTGGCCAACCAGTCGGCACTTTAAAAAAATTAGGAAAAACACGGGCTGCAACTGGGACTGAAATTACATTTAAGCCTGATCCGACTATTTTTACTACTACGAAATTTAACTTTAATACTTTAGCTGAACGTTTACGTGAATCAGCTTTTTTACTACGAGACGTCAAATTTGTTTTTACTGATAAACGTGGCGATGGTCGCCAAGAAATTTACCACTACAAGGAAGGCATTAAAGAATTTGTCGCGTATTTAAACGAAGATAAAGATGCGTTAAGTCCCATTATGTTCTTTTCTGGCGAAAAGGACGGCATTCAAGTTGAATTTGCAGGTCAGTACAATGATGGTTATTCGGAAAACATTTTGTCTTTTGTTAACAATGTTCGCACCAATGACGGCGGGACTCATGAAGTGGGAATGAAGACAGCATTAACCCGTTCATTTAATGATTATGCACGTAAAATGAACTTACTGAAAGAAAAAGATAAAAATCTTGAAGGCAGTGATGTTCGTGAAGGTTTAGCCGGCGTTTTATCCGTGCGTATTCCAGAACAGATTTTGCAATTTGAAGGCCAAACAAAGGGTAAATTAGGTACGCCACAAGCTCGGGCTGCCGTGGACAATATTTTAGGTGAACAATTAACTTATTATTTAATGGAAAATAATGATTTTGCGCAATCAATGGTTAAAAAAGCGCTTAAAGCGCGGGATACCCGGCAAGCCGCCCGTAAAGCGCGTGATGAAAGCCGTAATGGGAAACGCAAAAAGAAAACTGAACGATTACTCTCCGGTAAATTAACGCCTGCACAGTCGCGTAACAGTAAGCGCAATGAGCTTTATTTAGTCGAAGGGGACTCAGCCGGCGGTTCAGCTAAACAAGGTCGCGACCGTAAATTTCAAGCTATTTTGCCATTACGTGGTAAGGTAATTAACACACAAAAAGCTAAATTAGATGATATTTTAAAAAATGAAGAAATCAGTACCATTATTTATACTATTGGTGCTGGTGTAGGACCTGATTTTAAAGTAGCTGATAGTAATTATGATAAAATCATCATCATGACCGATGCGGATACGGATGGTGCCCACATTCAAATTCTTTTGTTAACTTTCTTTTACCGGTATATGAAACCGTTAATTGAAGCCGGGCGGGTTTACATCGCTTTACCGCCGTTATACCGACTACAAAAAGGTAAAGGCAAAAAAACACAAATTCGCTATGCTTGGACTGAAGATGAACTAGAAGCTGGCACCAAAGCAATGGGTAAGGGCTACAGTTTACAACGATTCAAAGGCCTAGGTGAGATGAATGCTGATCAATTGTGGGAAACCACTATGAATCCAGATTCCCGGACACTAATTCGCGTCCAGATCCATGATGCTGCCTTAGCAGAGCGCCGCGTGACTACTTTAATGGGTGACAAGGTGATGCCACGTCGTAAATGGATTGAAAGCCACGTTCAGTTTTCAATGGCTGAAGAAGGCAGTATTTTAGAAACTAAAACGGATAATCATACAGCAAACACCATCATTATTGATGGCGACCAAGCTGCTGATCAAACGAAGTGAGTGAGTAGATGAGTAAACAACAAAACATTCAAGAATTAACTTTAGAAGAGGTTATGAGTGATCGCTTTGGCCGTTATTCGAAGTACATCATTCAAGAACGGGCACTACCAGACATTCGCGATGGTTTGAAACCTGTTCAACGCCGAATTCTTTACGCCATGAATCGAGATGGCAACACTTTTGACAAAGGATTTCGTAAGTCCGCGAAATCAGTTGGGAATGTCATGGGTAATTTTCATCCCCACGGCGATTCCAGTATTTATGAAGCTATGGTGCGCCTCAGCCAAGAATGGAAGCTTCGCGAACCATTAATTGATATGCACGGTAATAATGGTTCAATGGATGGCGATCCGCCTGCGGCAATGCGTTATACAGAAGCACGGCTTAGTAAAATTGCTGGTGAGATGCTACAAGATATTGATAAAAAGACTGTGGATTTTGTTCTTAATTTCGATGATACAGAAGAAGAACCCACTGTATTACCAGCTAGATTCCCTAATTTACTGGTTAATGGTGCAACCGGTATTTCAGCGGGTTACGCAACGGAAATTCCGCCGCATAATTTAGGTGAAGTTATTCAAGCACTGGTTTATTTAATTGATCACCCCCAAGCTAGTTTAGAAAAGCTGATGACCTTTATTAAAGGACCAGATTTTCCTACCGGCGGCATTATTCAAGGCTTAGATGGTATTAAACAGGCCTACGAAACCGGTAGAGGCCGGATTGTGATCCGGTCACGCACTAAGATTGATACCATTCGCGGTGGTCGTAAAAAAATTGTGATCACTGAACTACCTTACGAAATCAATAAGGCCCAATTAGTTAAAAAGATGGACGAGATCCGGATTTTAAAAAAGGTTGATGGCATTGCTGAAGTGCGAGATGAATCAGACCGTAGAGGCTTGTCGATTGTTGTAGAATTAAAGAAACAAGCAGATGCACAAGGCATTTTAACTTACTTGTTAAAAAATACCGACTTACAGATCACTTATAACTTCAATATGGTGGCCATTAATCACCAGCGGCCAGATCAATTAGGTTTAAAACAATTGCTATTGGCCTATTTGGATTACCAAAAGGAAGTTATCACACGGCGGACCCAATTTGATTTAGACAAGGCACAAGCACGGCAGCACATTGTGTTAGGGTTAATTAAGGCATTATCAATTTTGGATAAAGTCATCAAAGTAATCCGGCAAAGTAAAAACAAGAAAAATGCAAAGGATAATTTAGTTCAGACTTTTGATTTTTCGCAGCCACAGGCTGAAGCTATTGTGTCTTTACAACTTTATCGCTTAACTAACACTGATATTACCGCATTAGAAAAAGAACAAGCAGATTTAGCCAAACAAATTCTCCAATTAAAGAAAATTCTGGCGGAACCTAAAGAATTAGCCCGGGTGCTAAAAGCACAATTGCGTCAAATTAACCGGGAATATGGTTCACCGCGCTTAAGTGAAATTCAAGCCAAAATTGAACCTCTAAAGGTTGAAACTAAAGTGATTGTGGCGGATGAAACTGTGATGGTAGCAGTTAGTCATGATGGTTATTTAAAGCGCAGCAGTTTACGCTCCTACCATTCATCTGCAACTAGCGATAATGGCCTTAAAAACGAGGATTTTTTGACTTTTCAACGTCCATTAAGTACCTTAGACCACTTACTGATGTTCACTAATAAAGGTCATGTAATTTATCGGCCTGTTTATGAATTAAGTGATGGGCGTTGGAAAGATACCGGTGAACACATTTCGCAATCGATTGGCCTTGCACCAGATGAATACATTATCCATACCTTTGCATTTAATGATCTAAAGCAAACTGGCCATTTTGTCTTAGGCACTAGTGATGGCTTCATTAAACAAACACCATTTACTGATTATTTGCCTGGTCGAACTTATAAATCACGAGCTGCTCAAGCTATTCGGCTGAAGCATCAAACTGCCCAAGTGACAAACGTTTATTATGTACCTGCAGCGCAACTAGAACAACTAGAAGTTTTTCTGGCTAGTTATACTGGTTATGGCTTACGCTATGCATTAGCAGAAGTGCCAGTTAACGGTGCCAAAGCTGCTGGTGCTAAAGCGATGGCACTTAAAAGCGAGGATCACGTCGCTGACTTTGTTTTAGTGGATACGAAACAAAATATTCCTGTCACGTTAATTACGCAGCGTGGTGCTCTAAAAAGAATGAAAGTACAAGAAGTCACAAAAACTAGCCGAGCACGGCGTGGCATGTTAATCCTACGGGAATTAAAACGGCAGCCGCATCGGATTCAATTAATGGCGCCACCATTGGCAACGTCACAAAAATTATTGTTGCAAACTAACACTAAACAAACTATTTTGATTGATCCTGCACAACATCCGATTAGCGATCGTTATTCTAATGGTTCCTTTGTATTAGATGTTGATAAGGTCGGCATCCCGATAATTGGGTATCCCACTGTTAATTTAGATGCAGCAGACGCAACACATGATTAATTTTACAATGTAACTCAATATAAACTAACGGCACACCATTTTTAATTATTGGTGTGCCATTTTTATTTAATTCATTTTCTGTTATATTCCAGTTTTGATCTGTTACATTATTTAATAATACAGTTACTAATTAGTTCAACTTTTTATAAAATTTATTTTAATTATTAATTCTATTATTTCGCATATCTAGCGATCTTATTGATTAAAAATAATATCAAAATTTAAGAAAGGGCTTGCACATGTGAAGCTTTATGTTATACTTATTAATGAAAACTGTTACATTAATGTTTGACATCAAGGGAGGCAACTTAATTATGAAACAGCTTCAAGCAGATAAGACAACTAACGGCTATTGGGCCGGATTTAACGGTGGCGATTGGCAAGAATCAATTGATGTCCGTGATTTTATCCAGCAAAATTTAATCCAATATGATGGCGACGAGAGTTTCCTAGCCGGGCCAACAGAAGCAACGACTACTTTAAACAATAAAGTGATGGCGCTTAAACAAAAAGAACGTGAAGCAGGCGGCGTGTTAGATGCTGATAATAATGTTCCGGCAACACTAACGTCGCATGGCCCTGGTTATATCGAAAAAGATCTCGAAAAAATCGTTGGTTTGCAGACAGACAAACCATTAAAACGGGCCTTCATGCCATATGGTGGCATTCGGATGGCCGAAGATGCGCTTAAAGCTTATGGTTTTGAAACCGATCCCAAGATGCATGAAATCTTCAATGAATGGCGTAAAACCCATAACCAAGGTGTTTTTGATGTGTATACACCGGATATGCGAAAAGCACGGCATTACAAAATTATCACTGGTTTACCAGATGCATATGGTCGGGGCCGGATTATTCCAGATTTACCACGAATTGCTTTATACGGAATTGATCGGTTAATTGAAGAAAAGGTTACCGATCATGGCAACGTCGGTGATGGCGAAATGACTGACAGTGTCATTAAATTACGGGAACAAATTGCGGAACAAGTTAAAGCTTTAAAGGGCATGAAAGAGATGGCTGCCAGCTATGGTTACGATATTTCAAGACCTGCTAAAACAGCACAAGAAGCCGTACAATGGGTCTATTTTGGGTACTTAGCTGCAGTTAAAACCCAAAATGGGGCAGCAATGTCAGTTGGTCGGATTGACGCATTCTTAGATATCTTCATTCAACGTGATTTAGATCGCGGCTTAATTACCGAAACGGACGCACAAGAATTGATTGATCAATTTGTCATGAAATTACGGATGGTTCGTTTTATCCGGACGACAGATTATAATGATCTATTCTCTGGTGATCCAATTTGGGCAACATTATCCATGGCCGGTGTTGGCATGGATGGTCGGCACCATGTTAATAAAACCAGTTTCCGTGTTTTGAAGACTTTAGAAAACATGGGTGCAGCGCCTGAACCTAACATTACTTTATTGTGGGACAAGCGCTTACCAGATGGCTTCAAACGTTATGCCACTAAAGTTTCCATTGATAGTTCTACCATTCAGTATGAAAATGATGCCTTAATGCGGAATCAATGGGGAACAGATTACTATGGTATTGCTTGCTGTGTTTCTGCACAGCCAATTGCTGATGGCGTTCAATTCTTCGGTGCGCGGGCTAATATGGCAAAAACTGTTTTATATGCCATTAATGGTGGCATTGATGAAATGGGTAATGCACAAGTCGGCCCAGCTGCTGAACCAATTAAATCAGAATACATTGACTATGATGATTTTATGAAGAAATTTGATCGGCAATTGGATTGGGTAGCAGACGTGTACGTCAATGCTTTAAATGCTATCCATTACATGCATGATAAATATGATTATGAAGCAGAACAACTTTGCTTGAAGAATTCACGTTTAGATTACACATTTGCAACTGGCATTTCTGGCTTATCGCACGCCACAGACTCTATTTCAGCAATTAAATACGGTCACGTTAAAGTTATTCGGGATGAAAATGGTATTGCAGTTGATTTTAAAGCTGATCATGACTATCCACGTTACGGTAATAACGACGACCGCGCTGACAGTATTGCTAAAATGTTAGTTAAGAAGCTTTATGATAAGATGAACACGCACCATTTATACCACAATGCGAAATTGTCCACGTCTGTTTTAACCATTACTTCTAATGTTGTATACGGTAAAAACACAGGGACAACGCCTAATGGGCGGCAAGCAGGCGAACCGTTCTCACCAGGTGCAAACCCAGCATACGGTGCAGAACAAAACGGTGCGTTAGCGTCCTTACTATCAACTGCTAAAATTCCTTATAAGTATGCAACTGATGGTATTTCCAATACCTTTGGTGTGACACCGCGGACTCTGGGTAATGATACCAATAGTCAGCAAGATACTTTAGTTAATATGGTTGACGGTTATATGGAAAATAAAGGGATGCACCTAAACATTAACGTCTTTAATCGAGATACTTTGAAAGATGCTCAAGCACACCCTGAAAAATATCCAACCTTAACCGTACGGGTTTCCGGTTACTGTGTTTACTTTGCTGACTTAACCAAAGAGCAGCAAGACGATGTTATTTCACGGACTTACTTTGAAGCAATGTAACCCGCGTTAATTAGAAGTGGATGAAGTCAATTTGATTCATCCACTTTCTAGTCAAGTGCTTAAGTCATTTAAGTGCTTGACTAGAAAGTGAATGATAACCATGGGGTGATAAGATGAAGATCTACCAGCAATCAGCCAGCACAACTGCTGTTGCAAATAAAGTACCAATTGGCTATGTTCATTCCACTGAAACATTTGGTTCAGTGGATGGTCCCGGAATTCGTTACGTTGTTTTCTTACAGGGGTGTCGGATGCGTTGTCAGTTTTGTCATAATCCTGATACTTGGAATCAAGGTGTTGGTGAAGAGTGGACAGCTGATGAAGTACTCGCAGATGCTCAACGTTACCAAGCGTTCTGGGGAAAACAAGGGGGAATCACTGTCAGTGGGGGTGAAGCCTTATTACAGATCGATTTTCTAATTGATTTATTCAAAAAAGCTAAGGCAAAAGGTATTTTGACTTGCTTAGATACTTGTGGTCAACCTTTTACACGAAAACAGCCTTGGTTTAGTAAATTCGAAACGCTTATGCAATATACTGACATTTCCTTAGTTGATGTTAAACAAATTAATCCGCGCGAACACAAACGTTTAACAGGTTGGAGCAATGAGAATATCTTTGATATGCTAGCGTATATGCACGAACACGGTCATCATGTTTGGATCCGGCATGTCTTAATTCCGCAACGAACTGATTATGATAGCCAGTTAATTCAAATTGGTAACTACATTAAAACAATTAAATCGATTGTTGATAAAGTCGAAATCTTACCATACCACAACATGGGGGTGCCTAAATACCAAGAGCTAAAGCTTAACTATCCATTGGCTGGTATTGAGCCACCAACTCAAGCAAGAGTAAAAAATGCCGAAAAATTAGTCCACGTAGCTGACTATACAAATTATAAAAAATTTCCTAATTATGCCTAAATAGTTTTAACGTCTGGCGCCTTTGATCTATTGTGTTTGATAAATCAAAGGGGCTATTATTTTTATAAAAACTTAAACGAATTGGCTAAACTTGTTCACAATTTATTGTATAATAATAGATAATGCATTTATCAAGATAATAATGAATTTTAAAATGAAATAATTGTTATTACTTGAAGAAATGGGTTATTATATGTATAAGTGTTTAAAGGAGGAATCCAATTTGAAAAGCAAACAAGACAAGGTTTTTTCATCAAAAACTTTAGCTTATTTTTTACAGTTAACTGAAACGATGAATTATACCCAAGCGGCACAATTACTTGGCATTACACAACCTGCTTTAACCCAACAAATCAAAAAATTAGAACGCAGTGTTGGCGCACCATTGTTTTATTCTGTCGGTAAGAAATTACACTTGTCAGAAGCAGGGCGGACGATGCTGCAAACAACCCATGAAATTTATGAATTACTCAATCAAACAACAGATAAAATTCAACAAACCACAAGCGCAACTAAAGGTGAAATCTCAATCGGTTTATTAGCCTCGATTGAAGATCGTGTTTTAGAAGATTTTGCCATTCGTTACTACAAGGAAAATCCAGACATAGAACTAAGCTTCCATATGTTGACACGTAAAGAGATTTGGGAACGGTTAGAAACTAATAAAATTGACTTAGCTGTCATGTATTTACCGGATGAAAGCATTAAAAATTGGAAGCCTTATAAATCTAAAAAAATCCTCAATGAAGAATTATTATTTTTACACCACAAATCTAGTCTTTCTAAGCGGAAAAAAGTAAGGTACCAACGGACATTGGATAATGATTGGGTCACTTATCCAGAACGTTACTATTTAAATTCATTAATTAATGAATCCTATAAAAACCAAATGGTGGATACACCTAATATTGCTGCTCATTTCACCACACCCACACAAATTTTGCGTTTTGCGCGTTCAACTAAAACTTATACAGCATTACCAAATTCATTTGTACAAGCTCATAGTCGCAATTTAGGCTCTTACGTTGCTTCCTTTGAACCTGCTATTCATTTTGATTTAGCATTTGTCTTTCGGCGCGATAAAGACCAAATCCCAAGAATTAGCAATTTCTTAAACGCGTTTGATGATTACATTGCAGCTAAAGATTATCTTTCCCGTTTAAAAGAATCTACTGAACAAGATAATTAATTAGTTTATAATAAGTTTGAAAGTTTAATAAGGAGTGTTATTTTTTATGCTTAAACAGTTAGTTTTTGGCCACAAGAATCCTGATACCGATGCCATTGTGGCAGCAATTGCATTCAGTCACTTAGAAAATCAGTTAGGTGAAAATACTGAACCGGTTGCGTTAGGGAAACCAAATGATGAAACTAAGTTTGTGTTGGCTCACTTTAAGCAACAAGCACCACGTGTAGTTACATCAGTGGCTGATGAAGTCAAAGCCGTGATGTTAGTGGATCACAATGAGGCGCAGCAAAGTGTTGCAGACCGTGATAAAGTGCAAGTTACCAAGGTCGTGGATCACCACCGGATTGCAAACTTCGACACTTCAAAGCCGCTTTATTATCGGGCAGAACCAGTTGGCTGTACCAGCACAATCATCACTAAACTTTATCATGAAAACCAGGTAGAAATTCCAGAAAAAATTGCTGGTTTAATGTTATCAGCAATCATTTCAGATACTTTATTATTAAAATCACCAACAACCACGGATGATGATAAAAAAGTAGTTCAGGAATTAGCCGAAATTGCTCACATTGATGCCAATCAATACGGTGTTGAAGAATTACGTGCTGGGACCAATGTTGATGACAAATCAGCAGCTGATTTAATTGCATCTGACGCAAAATCATTTACTATGAATGGCAAAAGCGTTCGGGTTGCACAAATTAACACTGTCGATGTTAATGATGTCTTTAAACGGCAAGCTGAATTTGAAAGTGCAATTAAAGATTCTTTAACGACCAACAACTACGATTTATTCTTCTTAATGGTAACTAACATTTTAGATAGTAATACGGAAGCATTGGTTCTAGGAACACCGACAGAACCCGTTGAAACTGCGTTTAAGCAAAAGCTGTCTGCACAACAACGGTTAGCATTACCAGGTGTCGTATCACGAAAGAAACAAGTTGTGCCGCCACTAACAGCAGCATTTGATGAAACAAAATAGTTAGTTTATCAGTGTTATCTGTGATAAAAACGTCAGTAATTTAATTACTGACGTTTTTTTATTGAGCAATAATTAAGTTAATCACACAAAAAATACCTAAAAATTGACGTTTTCCTGCTAAAAAAAGATGTTAGACACTACTTTGTATAATATATATTATGTAAACTAGGATGAAAATTGATTTGATGCAACTGCTTAATTAGGATTTTGAATTAACCGCCCTCTCACTTTAACTATATTGTTGAATAAAAAAGACACGTTTTAAAACGTGTCTTTAAACTTAAAATTCTTTTTTAATTATTTTTTTCGTCTTTTAGCCAGCCAATTGCAATGGCTTTTTCACCTAAATGCGTTCCGATTACTGGACCAAAATAGCTAATATCAAAACGAACTTGCGGAAATTTTTCTTGTAGTTCTTCTTGCCACTTAACGGCGGCTTGCTGATCATTAGCATGAATCACAAACGCATGGATCGGATAATCAACTTGTTTAATAGCTTGTGCAAAAAGCTCTTCAACACGTGCATAGGCTTTTTTTATTGACCGAATTTTCTCAAATGCAACAATTTTATGTGATTGATCATCAAAAGTTAAAATGGGTTTAATCCGCAACATGCTGCCCAGAAATGCTGATGCATTAGATAAGCGGCCGCCACGGACCAAATTCTGCAGATCATTCACGATGAAGTATTCATTAGTAGTTGCACGTAAGGCATCTAACCGTGCTAAAATCTGATCTGCTGTTTTACCTGAATTTGCCATTTTAGCGGCAGTTAAAACTAATTCTCCCATTAACATAACCGTAATTTGGGAATCATAAGGAATAACGTGCGTATTTTTAACTAATTTTGCGGCATTCTTAAGGTTATCAACCAATCCAGAGATGGTGCTAGCCAAATGAATGCTGATAACAGTATCGTAACCTTGATCACCAAGATGTTCATATACAGCAACCATTTGTCCAAGCGATGGCTGTGCCGTGCTTGGGAAAGCCTTAGAATGGCGTAATTTAGCGTAAAAATCAGCAGTTGAAATATCTACGCCTTCGTTATAGGTTTGACCATCTAAAATAACCGGGATTGGAACCACTGTGATATTATTTTCATCAATCAATTGCTGGGGTAAGTATGCTGTACTATCGGTCACAACAGCAATCTTCATAATTGGACACCTACTTTAATTTTCATCTCTAAATAATAACTATACCATAATATCAAGTATCTCACATCTGAAATAGCGAAAATAATCCTTACCCACTGCTTCTTTACCCACCCTTTTTTGTCAATAAACGTTCTGAGCTGGTGATTAATCGGTTTAATAAAACTTTCAATAATTGTTTCTCTTCAGCTGACCAGTTAGCAAAGATTGCCTGTTCATAATCTTGCATTGCAGATTTAAAATCATTTAGTTTCGATCGTCCTAATTTTGTGATTACAAAACGTCGCTTACGACGATCATTTTGTACAGCTTGTTTAATCACCAAGTCACGTTGAGCCATTGCTTTTAACTGTCTGCTTAAAGTTGACATATCTAAATTTGTTTGCCGACATAATTCCAATAATGTTTGGTCGGAACTATTTAGGTACATTAATAACTTAATATCTGCTTGTCGTAACGTTAATTTTTGATAAAGCTGTTGTTCAAAATTATATTGCACCTGCTGAAATTGTTTTAAGGCCATAAAACTGCTTTGAATGACAATTCACCTGCCTCCACACTTAATTGTATCATGCAATAATCTACTTGTATTATACAATTAAAAGCTTGTACAATGCAAACAAATGTTTAATGCTAACCATTTTGTCAGCTTTCAAGAAAACTAGTATACTATGACTTAACCGAGTATTTTATGAAAGTGAGGTGTAAAAATGTCATTTGATGGTGTTTTTACGCACGCAATGACTAATGAGCTGGCACCACTCCTAACTGGTGGCCGACTTAGCCGTATTAGCCAACCATATCCAAACGAATTAATTCTAACGCTAAGATCTAAACGACATAACTATCCTTTATTATTATCAGCGCACCCAAGTTATGCGCGTTTACAGGTGACAGAAATTCCATTTGTTAATCCAGAAAAACCCACTAACTTCACCATGACTTTACGTAAATATTTAGATGGTGCTATTTTAAAAACAGTGCAACAAATGCAAAATGACCGGGTTGTTCATTTAACTTTTACTGCTCGTAATGAAATTGGTGACTTAGAAGATTTAGTACTAGTTATCGAAATGATGGGACGACATAGTAATATTATTTTAGTGAATCAAGCCAATCATAAAATAATTGATACTATTCGCCATGTGGGGCACGATCAAAACCGTTACCGCCTTTTACTACCTGGTGCTGAGTATATCGCACCGCCTAAGCAATCATTGGCAAATCCTTTTCAAGAAAATAAACCCTTTTATCTATCGCTACCTAAAACTGCAGATATTTTTGCTCAAGCTAAACAACTGCAAAAGACCTATCAAGGCTTTGGATTCGATACTGCAGTTGAACTTGCAACGCGCTTAAACCAAGCGACAGACAAACAAAGCACTTGGCAGAATTTTTTTGCCACAATAGCTCAAAAACCGGAACCAACTATTACAGAAGACACTAACAAGAAAAAAAGACAGTTTTCTCCTTGCAAATTTGTCAGTGAATCTGGCAAACAGACAACTTACCCGTCACTCAGTTTGATGTTAGATGATTTTTACCGCAATAAGGCGCAATTAGATCGAGTTCGGCAGCAAGGTAGTGAACTCATTCGCTTGGTTCATAATGAAATAAAGAAAAATAAGAAGAAATATCGTAAATTAGAAAAGACATTAGCTAATTCTGAAAAGGCGGATACCTATCGAATTAAGGGCGAGCTACTAACAACCTATTTAAATCACGTTAAACGTGGAATGACCACAATAACCTTGCCTAATTTTTATGCTGCTGAAAAGCCCACTAAAATTAGCTTGTCTAATCAACTATCACCATCACAAAACGCGCAGAAATATTTTACTAAATACCAAAAGCTCAAGCATGCGGTCCATTTTGTTAAACAACAACTCGGTGAAACTCAGGCTGAAATCGATTATTTTCAGGGAATTTTAACGCAAATTGAAATTGCTGCGCCTGAAGATTTACAAGATATTCAGACTGAGCTACGCCAACAAGGCTATTTGAAATCAAAACAGAAGCAAAAAAAGCGGCGGCATAAACTCAGCCAGCCGGAAGCTTTTTATGCTAGTGATGGCACCAAAATTTTAGTTGGCAAAAATAATCTGCAAAATGATCGTTTAACACTAAAGAAGGCACGAAAAACAGATATTTGGTTGCATACAAAAAATATTCCTGGTTCTCATGTTGTTATTATGGCTGCTGATCCTAGTGAAACAACCAAATTAGAAGCTGCTAATCTCGCGGCCTATTATTCTAAAGCACGGTTATCTGCATCTGTGCCAGTTGATGTGGTTGCTATTAAAAAGGTGCACAAACCTAAAGGTGCAAAACCTGGTTTTGTCATTTATACTGGACAAAAAACATTGTCTGTTACTCCTGACGAAAAATTGGTTCAAAAGTTACGGCAACCACCTATGAAAAAATAGTCAAATTTAATTAAAAATAGCGAGTCATCTACTCATTTAGATGACTCGCTATTTTTAAGTTAATGGCGTTGTTGTAAATGTTCGCGATTCTAAAACCCGCAAAATGGCATTGGTAGTATCTAATGATGTGAATAAAGGAATCCCATATTTAATCGCGGTCTGACGAATTTGAAAGACACTGATGGCCGTTTGTGTTGTTGTTGCTTCAGTATTTACCACTGCTTGAATTTTTCCGGCCGCCAAAGCAGTTAAAATATTTTGCGCGCCTCCTGCTTTTACTGGGGCCATCGGTGCTACCTTCACCCCTACTTGCTTAAAATACGACGCTGTATCAGCAGTGGCTGCAATGCGAAATCCAATTTCATAAAAACGTTTTGCCAAATCCACTGCAACAATTTTATCTGCTGGATTAACGGTAAATAAAATAGTCCCAAAATTAGGTAAGTGTAATTTACAAGCAACAAAGGCTTTATACAACGCTTTTTCTAAGGTTAAATCACTACCAATCACTTCGCCAGTTGATTTCATCTGTGGCCCTAAAAAACTATCTACATTTTTTAACTGGGCAAATGAAAACATCGGTGCCTTGATAAAAACAGTTGATTTTGGTGTCAAGAGGGCTTGCTGATAGCCTAGTTCATTCAAATTAGTGCCCAATAAAACTTGAACTGCTAAATTAGTAATTGGACAACCTGTTGCTTGACTCAAAAAAGGAACTGTCCGATTTGCATAAGGTTTAAGGGCGATCACATAAAGTTGATTTTGGCTAAGAATGAACTGAATATTCATAATGCCACGATAATTCAATTTACGAATAATATTTTGACTAATGGTTAACATTTGTGTTTGATATTTTTTGGATAATGATTGTGGCGGATATACAGCAAGCGAATCCCCTGTATGAATGCTGGTTCGCTCAATGTATTCCAAAATTCCTGGGATTAACACCTGTTGTCCATCAGCAATCACATCTAAGGTATATTTTTGTCCCTTTAAGTAATGCGTTAATAACGCGCCAGATTTTAAATTAGCTGCATGTTTCGCCCAATAAGCAGCTAATTCCGCTGGTTGGTCAAATTGCCGTACAAGTTGTTGATAGTGGGTATGATTAACATGTAATAAAACCGGATAAGTCATTTCTGCTGCTAATTTTAAAGCTGTTGCTTGATTATCAACCATACTACTTTTCGGTTGCGGCATCATAAGCTGTAATGTTTCTTGACGCAAATAACGGCCTTGATCATAAAGCGGCGCATTTTTTTCTGTTCGACCTAAAATCTTAATGCCAGCTGCGAGTAAAGTCTGCGTTAATTTTAAGCCAGTACGCCCGCTAAATTGAACTAAAGCACCAACTGGCTGTTCTAATGCAACAATGTTTAAAACTTCCTCTGTAGTCAGTGGTTCGAAATAAAGTTTATCTGCCAGCATAAAATCAGTAGAAACGGCAGCTGGATTATCATTAACAACAATTGCTTGATAACCAGCTTGCTGCACCGCTTTAATGGCTTGAACAGTTAAATAATCAAATTCTGCTCCTTGACCAATTCTAGCCGGTCCAGCACCCAAGATTAAAATTGCTGGTTTAGCTGTTGCTTGACTCTCATTTTCAGTTTCATAGGTGCTGTAGTAATAAGGGTGCTTAGCTGGCCACTCACCTGCACAACTATCAACCATCTTATAAACTGGCCAAATATCTGCTTCCCGTCGCATTTTTCTTAATTGATCCACCGACATTTGCCATAAGTGGCTAATGTTAACGTCCGTAAAACCATAACGTTTGGCCAACCGCAGACTCGCTAAATCTCCCTTCTTGGCTTTTAAAGTTCTTTCAAGATTAACGATATGCCGTAACTTTGCTAGGAAGAAGAGATCAATTTTTGTTAATTCGTTTAGCTCAGCTAACTCATAATGACGCCGCAATGCTTCTAAAAGATAAAATAAGCGATTGTTTTGGGGATGCACTAATTTATCAGTGAGTTCAGCGTCTGAAACTTGTTTAATTTTTGCAATTTCTTGTGGTAATGACGCTAATGCTAAGGAACGGATTGCTTTTAACAAGGAAGCTTCAAAATTGCGGCCAATTCCCATTACCTCACCACTAGACTGCATCTGTGTGCCTAAACGGTAACTTTTTGTGGTCAAATGTTGATCTGCCCAGCGCGGAAATTTAGTAACCACATAATCTAAACTTGGTTCATACGCGGCAGTAACATTAGCTAAGATTGGACTGCTGATTTGATCAAAAGACCGGCCAATAGCTAATTTAGCCGCAATTTGAGCAATTGGGTACCCTGTTGCCTTAGCAGCTAAAATTGATGAACGTGATAGCCGTGGTTTAACAGCTAAAACATAGTAGCCAGCACGTTCAGGTGCTAAAGCAAATTGAACATTACAATTACCCTTAATTTTTAAACTCCGTACAATTTTTAGCGCAGCATCTCGTAATTGTTGTGTTTGTTTATCCGATAACGTTAACGCTGGTATTGTAACAATCGAATCTCCGGTATGAATGCCGACAGGATCAACATTTTCCATGTTACAGACCACTAATGCATTGTCAGCATGATCACGCAACACTTCATACTCAATTTCTTTATAACCCGTCACACTTTTTTCAATTAATACTTGGTGGATTGGTGATAATTTTAGCGCATTTTTAACCGTTTCCGTTAATTCGGCCACATTACTGCAAATACTACCACCAATTCCTTCATTAGCATGGTTAGGCCGTACGATTACGGGAAACTTAATTTTACGTGTAAAAGCAATTCCTGCCGTCACAGTATCCACGCTGACTGATTCTAAAATAGGTTGTTTTAGCTGGTGCATTAATGCTTTAAATAATGCCGGTGTTTCAACTTGGTTGATAACATTTAAATTAGTACCTAATAATTTAATGTGCAATTCTTTTAAAATACCGGCTTCAGCTAAAGCCAACACCAAATTAAAACCTAATTTACCAGCTAAAGTCGGTAAAATTGCTGCCGGTGTTTCTTTGCGTAAAATTCGTGTCATAAAATCAACGGTTAAGGGTTCAACATAAACTTTAGCAACCTCATTTTTAGCCGCCATAATACTATCTGGGTTAGAATTAACTAAAATCACCTGGTAGCCTGCTTGTGTTAAAGCTGTGCAGATCTGCACGCTTGCACTATCAAATTCTTCACCTTGGCCGATCGTCGTGGGCCCTGGCCCAATGATTAAAATTTTAGTCCCATTATTTTTTTCAGGCAATGATTTAATGCTCCCATTCATTAAAAATTAATTGACTAACATTAACTTCGTAATGTTGAATTGCGGTGCCGTTTTGCAAATGCATCGATCATTTCAATGAATTCATCAAATAAATGGGCCGCGTCGTGAGGACCGGGAGATGCATTTGGTAAAAATTGAACGGAAAAAGCCGGGTAATTGCGGTGGCGTAAACCTTCAATGGTCTGATCGTTCACGTCAATATGCGTCACCAATAAATGCGCTTGTCGAATTGATTGCGGCACCACAGCATAGCCATGATTCTGCGTTGTAAAATCAATTTTTCCAGTGGCAATTTCTCTTACTGGATGATTTGCCCCCCGATGACCATATGTCATTTTGTACACTTCCGCGCCATTGGCCAACGCTAATAGCTGATGTCCGAGGCAAACACCAAACAATGGAATTTTACCTTGAATCCCCTGGATGATTGCCAATGCCTCAGGAACATCGCGTGGGTCACCAGGACCATCACTGAAGATGACACCATCAGGCGCTAAGTCTAAGACTGTCTGCGCCTTGGTGTTGTAAGGCAAAACAATTAGGTTACATTGGCGCTTGGTTAATTCCCGTAGCAAACTGTATTTTAGTCCTAAATCGATCACAATAACATTGCGTCCTTCACCTGGACTAGGATATGGCTTAGTTGTTGAAACTTGTTGCACTTGATTTTTGGGCATGACTAGCGCGTGTAGCTGGTCAAAAGCATGCTCATCAGGCGTATCCACAATGCTAGCTTTCATTGTCCCTGCTTGCCGCAACCGCCGAACTAAGGCCCGGGTATCAATCCCACTAATTCCAGGAATTTGACGCCGCTTTAAAAATTCATCAAGGGACATTTGTCCACTAATATCCACTTGTTCTTGATTTAATTCATTGACGATCACACCCTTGCAAGTTGGTGCAATTGATTCATAATCACTACGATTGATGCCATGATTGCCAATCAAAGGTGCTGTAAAAGCAATAATCTGTCCATTATAGGATTGATCGGTGATAGTTTCTTGATAACCGGTCATACCGGTATTAAAAACAATTTCGCCCGTTGTGGTTAACGGCATACCAAATCCTTGACCGGTGAAAACCGTGCCATCGGCTAGTATTAAATAACGTTTCATTTTATCCACTGCCTTACTAAATTCGCCTGCTACCTACTTGCTCAGACCCAATATCATTCTAACTCATTTAAGGCTTGTTTAGGTAAAACAAGGTTCAAAAAAATCCCTAACAATGTCGCTAGTGCTACGCCAGTTAACTGAAAATCGCCTAGTTGCAAGTAAGCTCCACCAATACCGACAACTAAAATAGTTGCTGCTATCATTAAATTACGTTTTTTATCGAAATCAATTTTATTTTCAATTAAAATTCGTAAACCATTTGCCGCAATGACCCCAAACAGGAGGAAACTAATGCCACCAATAACTGGGCTGGGGATACTCATGATTAATGCACTTAATTTACCGACAAAACCAAAGATTACTGCTAACACACCAGCACCGATAATCACAAAGACACTGTGAACTTTCGTGATGGCTAACACACCGATATTTTCACCGTAACTGGTAACAGGTGGGCCACCGATAAAACCAGCAATGATGGAGGCCAAGCCATCACCAGATAAAGTGCGATGCAAACCTGGATCTTTAAAAAAGTCCCGTTGCGTTAATTCGTCTAACACCATAATGTGCCCCATATGTTCTGTCATAGTCACAAAAGCAATGGGTGCCATGCCTAATATTGCACTCCAATACAATTTAGGGTGATAACTGATAAATGGTAATTCAAAGTCTGGCACCGCTAACCAAGCTGCTTGTGTAACTGGTGTAAAATCAATTAAACCAAACAAAGTAGCAACTAAATAGCCCCCTACAATACCTAGTAAAATCGGAATTAAACTGAGAAATCCTTTTAACAGCATATTAAAAGCAATGGTTAATCCCAATGTTATTAAAGCAACTAAGAAAAATTTTAAATCATAGTGATTTTGATTCATCATCGCATCTTTAGCAGCTGTACCTGCTAAAGATAAGCCGATTACCATTACTACTGGTCCCACTACAACTGGCGGCAAAATTTTATCAATCCAACCTGAGTCAATCCGACTGATCAATAAGGCAACGAGCAAATAAATAATTCCCACTGCAACGCTGCCTTGTGCAATTGCCGGATAGCCTTGTGTTTTCATTAATGCTTGCATAGCGACAACAAAAGCAAAACTCGAGCCTAAATAAGCAGGTATTTTCCCCTGCGTCACTAAAATAGGCTCTACAATATCTGTTGTTGGTAATAGATTTATCTATTATTGATGGCAGATT
>NZ_AYYI01000023.1 GCF_001436505.1 Loigolactobacillus rennini DSM 20253
CTATACAATTCAGAAATCTTTTATGCATTTACACAAAATATTTTACGCTCTCAAATTAAGTGCTTGTTTTTTAATCTGTTGTTGACCAGGTTTACTCATCATCACACTCCCTTCTTTTTTGTATTTGTTGAAAATAAGAAAAGGGCCTTGATGCCCTTTTCTTAAATTTAGCATTTATGATTTCCTTGGTGACCACTTGTGGCCCAAGCCATTGCACTATTATTAATGGTACAAGTTGTAGCTTTACCCCAGTCAACTGAACAAGAATGTTTACCACATGAAACACCATTGCCATAATATTTCCCACCATTCACCTGGGTCAGTTCCTCTTTACTTAACATCTTGAATTCTTTCATAATTCAACATTCCTTCCTAAAATTTCTCATTATTACGCTGGGAATATAAAAAGTGAGCTCAACTTTCACTCCTCACTGACAAGTATAGTTAGGTTAACCTTGCTCAACATGTTTTATATATTAACGTCTACGAATCAAATATAAACGTTAAAATTATTACTTATCATCTTTAATAAAGCACCATTATCCTGAATTATTCATACCGTAAAAACTGAATGCTTTTTAAAGCTAAAAAGGTCTTTTTAACTAGTTCCCTGGTAAAATGACCGGCCAAGAAATTCAACTGGCGCTTTAGCCGGTTTTTGGGCGCACGTAGCCCCTGAGATCCAATTTAAACCTTAAATTTTACGAGCCCCCACCTAGTGGGGCCATTTGATGGCTTAAATCTTGGCCAACATTTGATAAAACAGCACTTGTTTGACCTGATAACTACTTAGTTTCAGACGCAGACTGGTGGCCGCTGATCAGTTGGAAGATAGTTTGTTCTAGCAAGGTCACATTACTGTGCTGAAAGTAGTGGCGGTCTTCTTGAAAATGGACCAATTTTTTTGCTAAGACGGTAAAATCAAACCCCGCCATTAATTCTTTAACCAAGACTAGCCCAGCATCAGTAGTTAATTCACCACCAATGTGATCGACCCATAATTGGGCGTTGAAATTAAACCGCTTTTCTAGTAAAGTTGCCATAGGAAGAACCCCTCTCTGTGGTTATGTTTAGCAATTTAACTATAACAGAAATGGGGTTCTTTTAATGCATTTAAAAGATTTGCCAATAGTATTGCAACTTTTAAGAAGAATCAACAGTTGTTTCAAACGACCCAATTGCAACAAACTAAAATCGATCATGTCTTTCATTCAACACCAGAAAGCACTGATCTAAAGGTGAATTTAACCAAGGGATTAAGTCAAATTACACTAAAACTAATTTGTACCAAAATTAAAGAACAGAAAAAGCCGTTTACAGCAGAATCACTTGCTAAACAACTTAATTTATCCCATGTCATTGTTCGTAAATACATTGCATTTTTGGAAAAGCATCACGTGTTAACCAGTAAAACTGTTTACCTAAAAGTTGGCCGCCCGTATCAAATTTACCAACTCAACCCAGACTCCCCCTTTACTGTTGGCCAGCTCTGAATTAAATAAGTGCCCTAGCAGCTTGCTATTGAATAGCGATAACTGCTAAGGCACATTTATTTCATTTATTGATGTTTAACTCGTATAATCGCCACCATTAACGTGAATGGTTTGGCCAGTGATAAAACTGCTATCGACAGCTGCCAAGAAAACATAGCTCGGTGCCACTTCATAGGCTTTACCAGCTCTGCCTAAAGGTGTCTCGCCCCAACTTTCTAATTTTTCTTTGGGAAACGTTGCTGGAATTAGCGGTGTCCAGATAGGACCGGGGGCAACTGCATTCACCCGAATATGCCGTTCTAAAATTTCCGTGTTTTGTGATAAGGCACGGGTCCAAGCAATAATTGCCCCTTTAGTTGCTGAATAATCCATTAAAAGTGGATTTCCTTGGAAAGCAGTAATCGAGGCCGTGTTAATGATCGTGCCATACTCGCTTAAATGCGGTACAACCGCTTTGGTTAGATAAAACTGGCCAAATAAATTAGTTTGAAAGGTACGCCCAAATTGTTGGTCACTGATGTCGCCAATTTTTTCTTGCACGTGCTGTTCACCGGCATTATTGACTAAAATATCAATTTGACCAAACTGCTGCAATGTTTTTTGCACAACATCTGCTGCAAATTCAGGATTGCCGACATCGCCTTGGCAGACTAATGCTTGTTGGCCAAGTGCCGTAATTTTTTGTTGAACCGTTTGTGCGTCTTGTGCTGATTCATAGTGAACAATCACGACATCAGCGCCTTCACGCGCATACAATAATGCAACAGCAGCACCAATACCACTATCGCCACCGGTAATAATCGCAACTTTCCCTTTAAGCTTACCGGCTGCATGGTAAGTTGGGTGTTCAATTTCTGGTTTAGGTGAAACATTAGCCCGCTGATCAGCCATTAAATAATCTTCTTTTGGTCGTCGTTGTGTCATCTTAAAACCACCTTTCATTGAAGCAAATTAAGTGTGACCTTTAAGATAGCAAGTTCCCCAAGCAGACACAATAAATATGCGTCTTTGAGCGACAAACTTTAAATGATGACTTCTTCAGTGGTAAACTAATAATAAAGCTTATTTGGGTTAAAAAATTCAAGTGTTCAAATATTTGACCTTTTTTGACCAATGAGCTAAACTAGCATTACACTTAATTGAGTGCTAAAATTATTTTAAACTTGAAACTTTAGGAGGTCACATTATGTTAGTTCCTACAGTCATTGAACAATCTTCTCGCGGTGAACGTGCCTATGATATTTATTCACGGCTATTAAAAGACCGTATCATCATGTTATCGGGTGAAGTCAATGATCAAATGGCCAACACGATCATTGCACAATTACTATTTTTAGATGCACAAGATTCAGAAAAAGACATTTCACTTTACATTAATTCACCAGGTGGCTCTGTAACGGCTGGCTTAGCAATTTATGACACCATGAATTTTGTTAAAGCTGACGTTCAAACCATTGCGATGGGCATGGCAGCATCCATGGCTAGTGTCCTTTTAACCGCTGGTACTAAAGGCAAACGTTTTGCATTGCCAAACTCTACTGTTTTAATTCACCAACCTTTAGGTGGTGCTCAAGGACAGCAAACTGAAATTGAAATTGCTGCCCGTGAAATTTTGAAGACTCGGCAACGCCTAAATAAAATTTTGGCGGACTGCTCAGGCCAAGACTTAGATACCATTCAAAAAGATACTGATCGTGATCATTACATGACAGCACAAGAAGCCAAAGATTATGGTTTGATTGATGGTATTATGACTAATAAAAACAAATAAGCATTAATTGAGCAGTGACAAAATATTTTGCCACTGCTTTTTATTTAATGAATTCTTGTTAATCAATTTAGCGCCAGTAATGATGTATCATTTAGGAGGAAAAATCATGAAAACTGATTCAATCGATCTGACTGCTGTCACTACTCAAGGATTAGTTGTTGGCCAACCAACTGCACTAAATACCATTACTGAATTTGTTAATCTTCGCTGCCCTTTTTGCCGGACTTGGTTTGAAAAAGCAACTCCTGTATTAGAACCATTAATTAAAGCTGGTAAACTAAAACGCATTTTTAAATTCTGGGATAAGCCAAAAGAAAAATTACGCATCGGCAATGTTGCCCAGCACTATTTACCTTATGAAGAACCAACACAAGCTTACCACGCTATTAAATTTCTTTTTGCCCATCAAACTGACTGGCAAAATTTGACACCGAACCAATTAGCAGATTATATGAATCAGCAATTGCAATTAACCGAACAACCTAATGCAACCGTAATTCAGCAAATTAAAAATGAAGTAGTTGCTGCACAGATCGAAACCGTCCCAACTATTATTCTAGGCCAACATATCTTTGATGAGCATATTTCTAGCGCTGAATTAAAACAATTATTAACTCAATTTGTTTAACTATTAAAAATAAGCAGTTAATGCCCGACTAATCAGGCATTAACTGCTTATTTTTATAATGTCACCTTGCCAGCTTTTAAATCTTCTGCGACTTGCATTAATTTTCGCAAGCGATGGTTGATACCCGATTTAGAAATTGCGCCACTAGGTACCCGTTGTCCTAACTCTTTTAAAGTAATGTCAGGATGCGTCAACCGTAATTCCGCAATTTCTTGTAATTTATGCGGTAAACTATCCAATCCGGCAACACGTTGAATCAATTTGATGTTTTCAATTTGTTTGGTTGCGGCATCGATTGTTTTATTTAAATTAGCTGTTTCACAGTTGACTAGCCGGTTAACTGAATTACGCATATCGCGGACGATACGAATATCTTCAAATTTAAGCATGGCACTGGTTGCACCAATCAGCTGCAAGAAATCGGCAATTTTTTCGCCTTCCTTAAGGTAAACAATATAGCCGCCGCGCCGTTCAGTAATCCGTGCATTTAACCCAAATTGATTAATCATCTTGGCAACTTCTTGATTATGTGCCTCGTATAATGAATAAATTTCTAAATGATAACGACTAGTTTTAGGATTGTTCACTGAACCACCAGCTAAAAAAGCACCACGTAAATATGAGCGGATTTTTTGCGTTGAATTAATGACTTCCGTAGACGGTAATGTCGACAATGTGGCCGTTCCGGCTAAAATATGCAAATCTTTAAGTACTTGATTACTACCGTGCTTTAACCGAACAATGTATAAATTATTTTTCTTTAATTTCATTTTACGTCGCACTAATAACTCTGCTTCAATCGCATAATTATTGCGCAATAACGCGTAAATACGCCGTGCTATTGCCGGATTTTCAGTTTGAATGTTCAAAATGAATTGGTGTTGCATAATGCTCAGACTACCATTCATCCGAATCAAGGCCTCGAGCTCTGCACGTGCATGCTCACGATGAACTTCTAAAGTCGTCAATTCCTTTTTGACTTCGCTAGCATAAGATCCCATTGACAGCGCTCCTTTTCTAAAATCTTTGATCCGTTAACACTTAGATATCGTGCGGTTGAAAAGCCAGGTTAAGTAATTCGTGTGCTACCTTATCACCGTTATGAAAAACACCTCGGTCATGTAAAGACAAAAAATTATCGGAAATCACACGACAACCTAATTGACGTAATCCTTTAAAATCATGTTCAACTTGCACCAAATATTCATCATATTTTTGATGATCCAAATAATCAGGCGGAACAGGTTCAGTATTAACTAAAACGGTATCGACAAACTGCGCACCTAAGTGCCGAGCTAATACTCGAACATGGTCAGCATCAGTGAAATGCTCTGTTTCCCCTTTTTGCGTCATGATATTGCAAACATAAGTAACATCAGCTTTAGTTTCACAAACTGCTTTTCCGACATTACTAATCATTAAATTAGGCAAAATACTAGTAAATAAACTACCCGGACCCAAAACAACGGTGTCGGCGTCCATAATTGCTTCAATTACTTGATGGACCGCCTGTGGCTTACTATGAGTGGGATCAGCCGGCGTAACCCAAACATGATCAATATTTTTATCAGCTGCAGTAATTTCTGCTTCCCCGGATAATTCTGTGCCGTCGCTAAAATGTGCGTTTAAGATCAACGGATCGTCACTTGCCGGATAAACATGACCGTCAATTTTCATCATCCGCGACAATTCTTGGACAGCGGCAAAAATATTTGAACGCATTTCCGATAGTGCAGCAATAATTAAATTACCAATGGCATGTCCAGCTAAAAAGGAATCATCGTTATTAAACCGATATTGAAAAATATCCAAATAAATCTGTGGTAAATTGGATAACGCTACTAAAACATTACGAATATCCCCTGGTGGTACAACATTAACATAATCTCGGATAACACCAGAAGAACCACCATCGTCAGCGACAGTGACGATGGCGGTAATTTCTGCATTTTGTTGGTGTAAACTTTTTAAAATGACCGGCAAACCGGTACCACCACCAATCACCACCATTTTAGGCCGGCGGTAATTTGTTGAAAACTTGGTCATGAGCGATTCACTGTTTCCTTTCGTTTATTCATATCACGGTGCGTAATTTCAACTGGATATTGTTGTCCCAGATCTTTTCCTAACCGTTGTGCAAGTGCAACCGAACGATGCTGGCCACCAGTACAGCCAATCGCAATGGTTAAACTGGTTTTACCCTCTTTTTCATAACCCGGCATAATCAAATGCAACATACTGCTAAAGCGCTCATAAAAATCTTCTGTTGCATGCTGTTTCATCACATAATCGTAAACAGCTCGATTCAACCCACTTAATTGTTTGAATTCAGGTACATAGTAAGGGTTGGGCAAAAAGCGAACGTCCATCACAATATCCGCATCAATGGGCAACCCATACTTAAAGCCAAATGACATCACTTCAATGTGGAACGCAGCTGTTTCTTTCAATTTAAAATTCTCAAAAATCTTTTCCCGTAATTGTCTAGGTGTTAACTCAGTCGTGTTGATGATGAGTTGAGAACGATTTTTGATTTCAGCTAATAAGTCGCGTTCTCTAAGAATCCCATCGAGTAAACGTCCTTCCATCGCTAAAGGATGAGAGCGTCGTGTTTCTTTATAGCGTGAAACTAATTCTTCATTTGATGCATCGAGGAAGATAATTTTAGTTGTCACAAAATTTGTATTATCTAAATTTGCCAGCATTTCGTCAATTTGATCGTAAAAAGCACGTGAACGTAAATCAATCACCAGTGCAATTTTAGTTACTTTGCCAGACTGTTTTACTAATTCCCAAAATTTAGGCAGCAAGCTTGGTGGCATATTGTCCACACAAAAATATCCTAAATCTTCAAAACTTTGCATGGCAACCGTTTTACCGGCACCACTCATTCCTGTAATGACAACTAAATTTAAAGTATCTACCATTAATGAACATCCTTTCATGAGTGGTTGCTAATGGCAACGCGTCCTAGTGTCTCGTTAGACGCACTTTTGTAAGTGTAACATACCGGGCGTTTCATTGCTAGTATTACGCAATTGGCACCATCGGCTTGCTGACAAAAAATAAAATAGAGTAGATGGAAGTTAATGCTTCACACCTACCCTTGAGCATACAAACTAATCATTAACTATTTTGCAATGGCTTTTTTGGTACTAGTGCTAACGGTAACCACAAAATAATGTCTATCACACCTAAAATCGTGATCAATCCCAACAGTAATCGTAAACCTAACGCACTGCCGCTAAATAAAACAGGAACTCCTGCCATTACAAACAGCAACATACTGATTGCTAGCCAACCTGTTAGTAGATGGTAACCATAATCAACTTTGATTGCTGCGCCTAACAATGGTAGTAGATATAATCCAGTTAAAATCCCTAGTGCTAGCCACATTCCGGTACCATTAAATACGCTGAGATGGGGCGTGATCGGGTTTGCAGTCAATAACATAATGGTTAGACAGCCAAACAGCCACGAACCCACGCTCAAAAATTTAGCCCGATGTTTCATGCCCAACGCCTCCTAAAGTTAAACTTAACCGTCGTACTTAAAAACTGATAGGCGGAATATCTGCTCCAACTTCATTATACGACATTTTACTAAATAAAGCGCTTAATTCAGCTATAAAATAAAAAAGTGTGCACTTCATTTTTTGAAGCCACACTTTTCAAATTATTTTGCCGTGCTTTCTTTAACAAATTTAGCTCGTTTTCGATCTCGCTTTAATACTGGTTGCAGATATTGGCCAGTATAACTATTTGGTGTTGCCGCAATTTTTTCAGGTGTTCCAGTTGCAATCACTTCACCGCCACCAGCACCACCTTCTGGGCCTAAGTCAATTAAATAATCTGCGGTTTTAATAACATCCAAATTGTGTTCAATAATTAATACAGTATTCCCAGCATCCACTAACCGGTGCAAAACTGCTAGTAGCCGTTTAATATCATCCGCATGAAGTCCAGTTGTCGGTTCATCCAAAATATAAAAGGTTTTGCCAGTTTGCCGCCGATGCAATTCAGACGCCAATTTCATCCGCTGTGCTTCACCGCCAGATAATGTGGTTGCTGATTGTCCTAGCGTGATGTAGCCTAATCCAACGTCCATAATCGTCTGTAGTTTGCGCCGAATTTTAGGAATTGGCCCAAATAATTTTAATGCTTGGGCCACTGTCATATTTAGCACATCCGAAATGTTGTAACCTTTGTAACGCACCTTTAGCGTTTCAGAATTATAACGTGTGCCATGGCAAACTTCACAAGGGACATAAACATCTGGTAAGAAATTCATTTCAATTTTGATAATCCCGTCGCCTTTACATGCTTCACAGCGACCACCTTTAACGTTAAAACTAAAGCGATTTTTCTTATAGCCATGCACCTTAGCTTCATTTGTTTGTGCAAATAGCGTCCGAATATCATCAAACACACTGGTATAGGTTGCCGGATTGCTACGCGGTGTTCGACCAATCGGGCTTTGATCGATATTGACAATTTTATCAATGTTTTTGACACCCGCAACTGATTTATATTTCCCAGGCTTTTGTTTATTATGGTTTAATTTTTGAGCCAACACTCGCTTCAAAATATTGTTGACTAACGTCGACTTGCCGGAACCAGAAACACCAGTAACCACAATGAATTTGCCTAAAGGAAAATCAACCGTAATGTTCTTTAAATTGTGTTCACTAGCACCGCTGATACGGATCTTTTTTCCACTGCCTTGACGTCTTTTTTCTGGTAGCGGAATGTATTTTTTACCTGATAAATAATCACCAGTTAAGGAATGTGGATTTGCGGCTACTTCTGAAGGAGTTCCTGCTGCCATTACACGACCACCATTTTCACCTGCGCCAGGGCCAATATCAATTAAATAATCAGCCGAGCGCATAGTATCTTCATCATGTTCCACCACAATTAAAGTATTACCAATATCTCGCATCGATTTCAATGAGTTTATTAAGCGACCGTTATCCCGTTGGTGTAAACCAATTGACGGCTCGTCTAAAATATATAACACACCCGACAAATTAGAACCGATTTGCGTCGCTAAGCGGATTCGTTGCGCTTCACCACCAGATAACGTGCCTGCTGAACGACTTAAATTAAGATAGTCTAACCCCACATTCTTCAAGAAAGTTAATCGGTCAATAACTTCTTTTAAAATTGGCTTGGCAATCGTCAATTCCTTTTCTGACAACTTTAACTGTTTGAAAAAAGCTAGTGAATCATTGATCGCATAATCAGAAACTTCGCCAATGTGTTGGCCATTTACTTTGACTGCTAATGCTTGGGGATTTAACCGGTAGCCATGACAAACCGGGCAAGTCAGTTCCGTCATGTATTGACGCATCTGTGTCCGGGTGAAATCACTATTCGTACGCTGATAACGCCGCGCCACATTATTGACAACCCCTTCAAAAGTCACATCAACGTCGCGAATACCACCAAAATCATTTTCATAATGAAAATGAAAAGTCTGCTCACCAGCGCCATAAAGCATTAATTTCTGTTGCTTAGCCGGTAATTTTTTAAAGGGTGTATCTAAGTCAACACCAAAAGCGGTGGCAGCTTGTTTTAATAGCTCAGGATAGTATTGGGATGAAATTGGATTCCAAGGCGCTAAGGCACCATCTCGCAAAGTTAAACTCGGATCAGGAACTACTAAATCCTCGTCAACCTCTAACTTGACACCTAAGCCGTCACACTCAGGGCAAGCGCCAAATGGTGCATTAAATGAGAATAGCCGCGGTTCTAGTTCACCGATAGTAAACCCACAATATGGACAAGCATAATGTTCAGAAAATAAAATTGGTTTTCCACCAATGATATCAGCTGTTGCATACCCATCTGATAGTCTTAAAGCCGCTTCAAAAGAATCAAATAACCGTGAACGTGCTTTCCCTTTAACAATAATCCGGTCAATGACGATGTCAATATCATGCTTCTTATTTTTAGCTAATTCAATTTTTTCACTGATATCATGAATTTCGCCATCTACTCTAACACGGACATAGCCTTCTTTTTGAATCCGCTGCAATATTTTTTTATGTTGCCCTTTTTTACCCCGAACAATGGGAGACATAATCTGTAGCCGAGTACCTTCCGGTAAAGCTAAAATTCGGTTAACCATTTGTTCAACTGTTTGGCTGCCAATTTCCGTCCCATCATTTGGACAAATTGGGTGGCCCACACGTGCCCACAGCAAACGTAAATAATCATTAATTTCAGTCACCGTGCCTACTGTCGAACGTGGATTTTTGGAAGTTGTTTTTTGATCAATTGAAATTGCCGGACTTAAACCGTCAATTGAATCAACGTCGGGTTTATCCATTTGCCCTAGAAATTGGCGGGCATAAGCAGATAAACTTTCAACATAACGTCGCTGCCCTTCTGCATACAACGTATCAAAAGCCAGCGAGCTTTTTCCCGAGCCAGATAAACCGGTGACTACCACTAATTTGTCTCGTGGAATTGTGACATCGATGTCTTTTAAATTATGTGCACGTGCACCGTGAATTACAATCTTATCGTTTGCCAAAATGATGCCTCCTATTGACAGAATAAGGACTGAAACAAAAGTAATTTCGTCCCAGCCCTTATTAGCTAACCAACTTTTGTCAAACTGGCATTGATAACTGAACCTGTTGCCAGCTAGCCATTTTACAGTTCAACTTTCATCTTAACGCAGTGTTTACTCAATTTCAGCCTTTAGTTCCAAAATCGTATCCCGTAACGTCGCCGCCTGTTCAAACTCTAGTCCTTTAGCGGCTGTTCGCATTTGTTCTTCTAGGTTGTTGATCATGGTCTTCTGTTGTTTTTTAGTCATATTTGCAAAATCAGGTTCCGTGATCGCACCGTCTTGAGATTCTTTAACTGGTACTGATTTAACAGGTGAAATCAAATCACGAATTTCCTTTTTGATGGTCCGCGGTTTAATGTGGTGCTTTTCATTATAGGCTTTTTGAATCGTACGCCGCCGTTTAGTCTCATCAATGGCGCCCCGCATGGATTCCGTAACCTCATCTGCATACATAATAACCGTTCCATCTACATTACGTGAAGCCCTGCCGATGGTCTGAATTAAAGACCGTTCGCTCCGTAAAAATCCTTCTTTATCAGCATCTAAAATACCAATTAGTGAAACTTCTGGAACATCAATTCCTTCACGCAATAAATTAATGCCAACTAACACATCGAACTTTCCTAAACGTAAATCACGAATGATTTGTGTTCGCTCTAAAGTTTTAATGTCACTGTGTAAATACCGAACCTTAATGCCTAATTCTTTTAAATAATCCGTCAAATCTTCAGCCATTTTTTTAGTTAGCGTGGTAACAAAAACACGTTCATTACGTTCAACCCGTAAATTAATTTCGCCTACCAAATCATCGATTTGCCCCATAATCGGCCGTACTTCAATTTTAGGGTCTAATAAACCAGTTGGCCGAATGATCTGTTCAGCTAACTCATGTGTTTGGCTGTATTCGTAAGGACCAGGCGTTGCTGAAACATAAACAATTTGATGCACATGCTTTTCAAATTCTTTCAGTTTTAACGGGCGATTATCCAGTGCGCTAGGTAAGCGGAAACCATAATCCACTAACATCTGTTTCCGCGCACGGTCACCATTGTACATCCCGCGAATCTGCGGCATAGTAACATGAGATTCATCAATCATAATCAAAAAATCCTTCGGGAAGAAATCTAGCAGCGTATAAGGTGGTTCACCAGGTTTACGCCCGTCCATGTGGCGAGAATAGTTTTCAATACCAGACGTGTAGCCCATTTCCCGCATCATCTCAACATCGTACTTTGTCCGCTGAGCGAGGCGTTGTGCTTCTAATAGTTTATGCTGATCCACTAATTCCTGGTGGCGAACCTTTAATTCCGCTTCAATCCCATTAATCGCGCGGTCCATCTGTTCATCGTTTGTCATAAAGTGGGTTGCCGGGAAAATCGCAACATGATCTCGATCACCGATCACTTCACCTGTAAGTGCATCAACTTCCCGGATCCGGTCAATCTCATCACCAAAAAATTCGATCCGCAAAGCCCGTTCATCACGTGATGCAGGAAAAATTTCCACCACATCGCCTCGTACCCGGAAACGACCACGTTGAAAATCAATATCGTTACGTTCAAATTGAATGCTGACTAATTGGCGCAACAACTCATTACGATCCATTTGCTGACCGGCCCGAATGGACAAAACATGGTCCGCATATTCATGTGGATCCCCTAGACCAAAGATGCTGGAAACTGAAGCAACCACAATCACATCGTCCCGCTCCAACAACGAACTGGTAGCCGAATGACGCAATTTATCAATTTCATCATTAATGCTTGAGTCTTTTTCAATGTAAGTGTCACTGGAAGGCACATAAGCTTCTGGCTGATAGTAATCATAATAGCTAACAAAATATTCCACTGCATTGTGCGGGAAGAATTCTTTAAATTCACCATAAAGCTGGCCAGCTAATGTTTTATTGTGGGCAATCACTAAAGTTGGCTTATTAACTTTGCTGATCACTTCGCTCATGGTAAATGTTTTTCCGGTCCCAGTAGCACCCAACAAAATCTGGGCTTTTTCCCCTTGTTGAATACCTTTAGTTAACTTCGCTATCGCAGTCGGCTGATCGCCAGCTGGTTGATATGGTGATACAAGATCAAAATCACGATGTGGTTCACGCTGAATCAAAAGATAACCCCCTCGGATGCCAAACGAAAAAGAGGTTGTAACAAAAGAATACTTTGTGGCAACCTCTAATTGATGAAATATTTGAAACGCACCAAGCATCTCAACTAATTTCCGAAACAAATCGCTAACTGGCATAGTTGCGACAATAGCCCTTTAACGATTAACTGGTTTAATTTTAGCATAGGGAACATATTTTCGCCACTAGTTTGGTTGATTAATTTTTAGCTGTGATTTTCTGGGTAATTTGACGTAATTTTTCTTGATTGGTGAAATCTTCTGCTAACAAATCCGGTAAAATTTGAGTTAAAAAGTATTGAACACTCGCCATATCAGAAAATTCGACAATCGTATGCAAACTTTCCCGGTAAATTTGCGTAAAGACGGGTTCTGGATTTCCTTTTTGAATTTCGCCAAACGACTCATAAAGCAAATCCACTTTATCAGCAACTGCCAAAATTCGACCTTCCAAGGTGGCATCTTTACCTTCACTTAACCGGCGTCGATATGCTGCTTGGAATTCAGCAGGAATTTCACTTTTGATAAACGATGCAGTTAAATTAGCATCCACATCGGCTAGCATTTGACGTAAAGCAGGAGTCGCATATTTAACCGGCGTTTTAATATCCCCAATAAACCGTTCAGTATAATCATGATTGAGTGCTTTTTCATATAAGGCGCGCCAATTAATTTTTTGACCGGCATTTTCTTCAATATCGCCTAACATCTGCGCAACCTGTGTCACTTTAAAAGAATGGGCGGCAACTGAGTGCTCCTCATATTTAAAATAGCCTGGTGCACGGTGAATCGTCTCCAAATTACTTAAACTTTGTAAATATTGATGCATTCCCATTTTTAGTCACCTACTTTTGAAATTTAAATTGTCCCTATTTTACAGATTTTCAACCTTACTGGCAAGTTAAAACAAGTTGTCCAGATAAATAAGCAGTGAACCATTCAAATTGAACGTGTCCACTGCTTATTTTCACACTGATTAAGCTTTAGCAAAATCTTGTAACGCTTGTTCAAAGGCCGTTAGTTTAGCCGCTGCATCAGTTTCGCTTTTACCAATCGTGCCAACATAGAATTTAATTTTAGGTTCCGTTCCTGAAGGACGAACGGCAATCCAAGTTTTATCAGCTAACAAATATTTCAAAACATTTGCAGTCGGTAACGTCATTTTTTCTTGATGACCGTCCGCAAACTTTTTAGTTTGTTGTGTAAAGTCCTCCACCGCTGTAATTTTAACGCCATTGAAGGCGGTCGGCTGATTTTCACGGAATTTTGTCATCAATTGTGCCATTTTATCATGACCACTGACACCTTCAAAAGTTTGTGAGACTGTTTTTTCTGCATAATAGCCATACTGCTTAAACAAATCTTGCAAGCCATCATACAGCGTCTTACCTTGTTTTTGATAAAAAGCAGCAATTTCTGCTAATAACAGTAACCCTTGGATGGCATCTTTATCCCGGACAAATGGCCGGATCAATGAACCATAACTTTCTTCAAAGCCAAACATATAAGTCTGACTGTGGTCCGCTTCATATTGTTTGATTTTTTCGCCGATAAATTTGAAACCAGTTAACACATCTAACATTTTAACGTGGTAATGATGTGCAATTTGCGTGGCTAACTCAGTTGAAACAATTGATTTAATGACTACCGCATTGTCGGGTAAAGTGCCAGCTGCTTGATTAGCCCGCAGGATGTAATCTAACATCAACGCAGCAATTTGATTCCCATTTAATAAGCGATAGTTGCCATCTGGCTGTCTAACAGCTGTCCCTAAACGATCTGCATCTGGATCAGTTGCAATTAAGACATCCGCATTTTCTTGTTTGCCTAACTTAATCGCCATATCAAAAGCTTCTGGAAACTCTGGGTTTGGATAAGGAACCGTCGCAAATTCCGGATCTGCAATTGCTTGCGGTGTCACAAACTTAAACTGTGTAAAGCCAGCATTGGTTAGTGCCTTTTCTCCTAGCATTTTGCCTGTACCATGTAATGGTGAATAAACTAATTTTAATTTAGGTCCCACTTCATCCACTAAGTTTTGGTTAATGGTGATTTTTTTAACGTTAGCTAAATAAGCTTCATCCACGTCTTCACCAATTAATGTCATTAACTTAGCAGCCCTTAAGTCTTGTATAGCAACTGTTTTAATGTGAAAAAGGTCAGTTACTTGACGGACATAACGGGTGATCAAATCAGCTTCCTTAGGCGGCATTTGCCCGCCATCAGGGCCATAAATTTTATAGCCATTATATTGTTTTGGATTATGGCTAGCTGTAATCATAATACCGGCATAAGTGTGCAAATGCCGAACAGCAAACGATAGCTCTGGTGTTGGCCGTAAACCATCAAACACAAAACTTGGTATCTGATGCGCACCTAAAACTTGTGCAGCTTCATGCGCAAATAATTCAGAATGATACCTTGAATCAAAACTGATTGCAACACCACGTTTTTTGGTTGCTGGATCTAAAGTATCCATAAACCGCGCAAGCCCTTCTGTTGCTTGGCGAACCGTATAAATGTTCATACGATTAATGCCAGGTCCCATGATGCCCCGCATTCCTGCAGTGCCAAACGTCATCGGTTGATAAAAAGCATCCTCTAATTGTTCTTGATCAGAGATTGCTGTCAATTGTTTTTTTAAATTAGCATTTAATTCTGGATAAGCTACCCAAGCTTGGTAAGTTTCTTGCCATGCCAATTGCTCCGCCTCCTTATCATCATTCAATAACAGTATACTACAAAAGTTAGCACTGCACTAAATATGCTCGACAAGATGATCAACGTGTTGTACTTGGCACAGTGCTGCATTAAAAATTACCCTGCTGCAAAGTTTTTTCCGCTTAACTTAAAAATGGTGCACAACTCAGTTTATGAGTTGTGCACCATTGATAATTAAGCGTTATTAACTAACATGAGTTAATCTGCTACTTTTTGTTTCATTTTATCGTCTAATTCTTGAATATAGTTAAAGGCTTCCTGTCCAGCTAAACCACCATCACCTACGGCCGTGGTAATCTGACGTAAAGTCTTTTTCCGAACATCACCTAAGGCTAAAATGCCAGGAACAGCTGTCCGCATGTGGTCATCAGTTTTAACCCAACCTTTTTCATCTAAAATGCCTAAGTTTTTAAACGGCTCAGTCAATGCATCAATGCCGACATAAATAAATGTCCCACTAGCTGGTAGCGTATGGCTTTCACCACTAACTTTATCGACATAACGCACACCAGTAACCTTTTGATCGTCCCCTAAAATTTCTTTAGTATCAGCATTCCAAACAAAATCAATTTTTGGATTATCAAAAGCGCGTTGCTGTAAAATCTTTTGTGCACGTAACTGATCCCGCCGGTGGATAATTGTTACTTTAGATGCCAATTGAGCTAAATAAATGCCCTCTTCAACAGCAGAATCACCACCACCAATGACAGCAACTTCCCGATCTTTAAAGAAAGCCCCATCGCAGACAGCACAGTAAGAAACACCGCGACCGCTGTATTGATCTTCACCTGGAACACCTAATTTACGGTGGTCAGAACCAGTCGCAACGATGACTGCTTTAGCTTGATAATCACCATCGTCAGTATGAACTAATTTATATTGGCCTTGGTCTTCAACTTGAGTAACATTACCATAAACGTATTCTGCCCCAAATTGTGTTGCCCCTTCGTACATTTGCTTAGCTAAATCTGGGCCTAAAACTGATTTAAAGCCCGGATAATTTTCAATTTCAGCCGTATTATTCATCTGGCCACCATAAATGCCGCGATCAATAATAATAACGGAAAGGTTCGAACGTGATGCATACAATGCAGCGGTTAAGCCACCTGGCCCTGCACCAATTACGACAACATCTGCCTGCTTCGTCATGGTCATTCCTCCATCTTTTAAGTTTCTATTATCAGCATACGCTGAGGGTCAAATAAAGTCCAACATATTGCTTACTTTTAGTTAGAAGATCTAAGCCCGTACTAATTGAGATAATAATGTTTTAGCTTCTGCTTTAAAATCTGTCTGGCCACTGGCTAGATAAGTTTTTACTGCAGTGAGACTTTGCTCAAAATCGTTATTAAAGGCGTAACAAGTCGCTAAAAAGTAATCAATTTCTGGATGTTGCTTTTCATAAGCTGGTTGAATTTTTTCTAAACATTGAATTGCTTCATAATACTGTTCAGCATATTGTAAACAAATTGCTAATTGACAATTAGCAAAAACAAAATCGTCATCTGTTTTTGCCAACGACTGCGCACGTTTTAAATAAATCACTGCTTGCCGATAACGGTGCTTAGAAAATGCTGTCATTCCTAAATTAAAATAAAACTCACAGGATGGTAAAAAAGAAATAACTTCCCCCATGGCACTTGGTTTCCTCCCTTAAATTGAACCAATTTGACCGCTTACATTCATCATAGCATATCTAGGCACATTTACTTTAAAAAATTTCTTATTTTAAGCCAATTCCATTTTACCTTCACGTCTCATCAGATTAGCAATCTCAGTCCGGATATCTTTTTGCTGGTATAATACATGATAAATTGCGGTGGTAATCGGCATCTCCACTTCTTTTTGCTGCGCCAATTCATAAGCAGCTTTCGTGGTAGCAACACCTTCAACCACCATTCCCATATTTTGCAAAACTGTTTTAAGTGTTTGTCCTTGGCCTAATTGATTGCCAGCCCGCCAATTTCGTGAATGAACACTAGTACAAGTGACAATTAAGTCCCCAACACCAGATAAACCAATAAAAGTTAATGGATTTGCGCCAAAAGCAGCCCCGAGCCTGCTAATTTCGGCTAAGCCCCGAGTCATTAACGCCGCTTTAGTGTTATCACCATAACCTAAACCATGCAAAGCCCCTGCACCGATGGCGATAACATTTTTTAATGCTGCGCCCATTTCAACACCGACCACATCGGGATTGGTATAAACACGGAAATAGTCGTTCATAAATAATTGCTGAATCACTTCAGCGGTCTTTAAATCCGCCGAAGCAGCCGTTAATGATGTAATATCACCTGCAGCAACATCTTCAGCATGACTAGGACCAGACAATACCACGATTGCTTGTCGTAACTGCACGGGGATTTCTTCCGCTAAAACACGGGATAAGCGTTTATGCGTCTGCTGTTCCAATCCCTTACTTGCATGAACAATTAACGGTTTAATGTGTAAATCTGCCAAGGCTTTAACCGTCTGTTTTGCAACAGAGCGCGTCGCATTAGTTGGCACAACAAATAAAACAACTTCAGCCGCAGTCAATGCTTTTGTTAAATCTGACGTTGCTGGTAATTTAGCATTAAGTTGAAACTTAGGCAGGTAATGTTGATTGGTGTGTTGCTGATTAATTTCTGCTACTTGCTTAGGGTTACGCGTCCACAATGTTACCGCGTTCCCATTTTCAAATAACAAATTTGCTAAAACTGTGCCCCAAGAACCGGCACCTAAAACTGCAATTTTTTTCATAAAAACTTTCCTTTCACCCTGAGCGATCAGGCTATGGTTTAGCCAGATAATCTGGTAGCAATGGTTGGTAGTACCGGCGCGCCCACCATAAAATTAACGCACCAAAGAAAAAGACTAAGGATAATACTTGTGAAATCCGCAGCGTATTAAACAACATTAAACTATCGGTACGCATGCCTTCGATAAAAAAACGGCCAAAAGCATACCAACCGACATAAGTTAAAAAGACTTCACCACGTTTAAATAAATGCTTGCGGTGCCGCAGTGCCAATAAAACAATAACACCTAATAAATCCCAAATTGATTCATATAAAAAAGTAGGCTGACGAAACGCACCATTGATATACATTTGCTGAATAATAAAATCGGGTAAATGTAATCCTTGCAAAAAACTCAACGTTGTTTGAGCGCCAAAAGCCTCTTGATTCATAAAATTCCCCCACCGACCGATCGCTTGGCCTAATAAAACAGTGGGAGCAGCAATATCCAACACTAACCAAACGGGTAAATGACGTTTGCGGCAAAACACGAAAACGACAATGGCAGCGGCGATCAAGCTACCATAAATTGCCATTCCACCATGCCAAATGGCGATAATTTCGCTGGGATGCGCGGCATAATACGGCCATTGGAAAATAACGTAATATAATCGGGCCCCGATAAGTGCGAAAGGTAAAGCCCACAAAATCATATCAAATAACGCATCAGTTGATACCTGCCGCCGCTGTGCTTCCCTCATTGCCAAAATGACGGCTAAAACAACACCAGTGGCAATGATGATGCCGTACCAATGGATTTCTAAAGGACCTAACCGCAAAGCAATCGGGTCTAAAGCTGCTAACATCAAGCTTTGCCACCATCCTTCTTAGGATCCGCTGGTGAGTTCGGCAAAGCATCACTAGCTTCATCTTCTAAACTATTTTTTTCGATTAATTGCTGTAAATTTGATTCAAAGGTTTTGGCTGCGTCATACCCCATTGCCTTTGCGCGGTAGTTCATCGCCGCCACTTCGATAATAATCGCTAAGTTACGGCCAATTTTAACAGGAATGGTAATTTCGGGTAACTTCACATTAAAAATCTGCATGGTCTTTTCACCATTACCCAAACGGTCAAATTTTTTGTCATCCGTCCAAGTTTCAAGGTGCATCACCACTTGAATTGGCGTCGCACTCCGAACGGCCCCAGCACCAAAAAGATTCATCACGTCAATGATGCCAATACCGCGGATTTCCAATAGATGGCGTAAAATAGCAGGTGCTTCACCGATTAATGTCTGCTCATCCTGCTCATAAACTTCCACCCGGTCATCAGCAATTAAGCGGTGACCCCGCTTGACTAATTCTAAAGCCGTTTCACTTTTACCAACACCTGAAGCTCCTGTAATTAAAACACCGATCCCATAAATATCCACTAAAACGCCATGAATCGAACGTCTTTCTGCCAACCGACCTTCTAAATAGTCTGTCATTAAACTAGACAACCGCGTTGTTGCTAATTTAGAACCCAAAATGGGGATCTTGGCTTCCTTAGCAGCCTGCAGCATTTCTTTAGGTGCCGGTAAAGAGCGGGAAATAATAAAAGCTGGCGTATCTGAACCACACATCCGCCGAAAAATCATTAACCGTTCTTCTGGTGTCATTTTTTTAGTAAACGAAATTTCCGTTCGACCAAATAATTGCACCCGTTCATGGGGGTAATAATTAAAGTAACCGGTTAGTTCTAATCCAGGACGTGAAATATCACTAACCGTAATTAACCGGCGATTTAAAAAATCAGCTCCGGCATAAACAGTTAAATGTGCCTGTTCAACTAATTCATTGACTTTAACACTTTGTACCATAGGACAAACTCCTCACTATTGACTGATACAGTCACTTACTTTATATATTAACCGTTCATCGCTAATAATCAATTTAACACTAATAATTAGCTTACCATATTCACAACAGTTCAAAAATAGTTTTACCAGATATTCAAACTTATTTAAGGTGAAACTTGGTTAACTATAAAAAAGCGTACTGAAGAGGCAAACCACTTCAGTACGCTTAAAATACAGCCTTTTATTTAAGAACGGGCAAAACGGTCGGTAACAATAGCGTTGACCAATGATAGAATAATCGCCGCAAACATTGATGCACCAAAACTACTGAAAGCAAATCCAGTTCCAACAAACGCTGCAGTTAATTGCAACATCAAGGCATTGATCACAATACTGAATAAGCCTAAAGTTAAAATGGTAATTGGCAACGACAAAATCAATAAAATCGGCTTGATTAAAGCGTTCAAAATTCCTAACACAAGACTAGCCCCAAGTGCGACCCAAACTGTAGCAACATGAATCATTTGGGGAAAGAAACCCGCTAATGCTAAAAAAATCAGTGCATTAACCAATACGCGTTTCCAAAACCCCATTAAAAATCACTCCAATCATCCTCGTCTTGGACTCTAACATCACGCGCCTTTTTACGAGGCCGCCGTTGACTATGATGCCGTTGCTGCCGATAATTTGAACGGCCATAACGCTGCCATGGTTCTGGACCTTTATGTGCTGAACGACGTAACAGTAAGAAAATCCCTAAAATCAGTAACGGGCCTGCTAACAACCGTAGTGGCAACCATAAAAATACTAGTAAGAAAAAAAGTAACACCATAAAAGGAATACAGAAGAGTAAAAATAAAAAGGACATTAAAAATCACTCCAATCATCGTCTTCAGTATGCGTCGCTTGTTGTTCATTTATTGAATCCCCGCTTTGTGGCCGTTCGGGGATTACTAACATCAAGATAATGTACAGCGTAATCCCAGGGAATCCCATTGAAAAAAGGCTCACAACAGTATAAATAATCCGCACCAAGCCTGGTTCAAGATTAAAATATTCCGCAATCCCGCCTAACGCACCACTGATGACACGTTGATCTGATTTATATAATCGTTTGCCCTTCATTTAGTTCGCCCCTCATCACTAGATTCATTGCCGGTTACTTAGTTATCCCGTTCGTTTTTAATTTGTTTGCGTATCTTTTAATAAAATGTTACCAGAAGTTGTTGTCAATTCCAATTTAGCAGGTGGTTCATTGAGGTTACGCTCAAAATCGTAAATAGAGTTTCCCGTGTTATGCCGCTGATCTCTGATGGTGATCTCACTTAACCGCGATTTAATCGCACCAAACCGCGTTTTACTGTGTCCAGTCACTGCTAAATCTACCGGTAGTGCCACTTTGACATTACCATTAACCGAACTTGCTACTAATTTAGTCAGCGTAGTTTCAGTTAATGTTGTTTTAACATCACCATTAACCGTCGTCAACTCTGCTGATTCAATATTACTGAGCAACCGGATCTGACCATTAACTGTGTTGATTAACGTATCGATCAACCGGCCACCAGCTACTTTAATGTTGCCATTAATTCCTTCTACTTCAAGCATTGAAGCATTAACACCGGTGAAAGTTAGTTGACCATTCGTGCTTTTAATGTAGAGATCATCACCTTCAAAATCATCGATGGCAATATCACCGTTTAGTAATTTAATGGTCGTGTGGTTATAAGTCCGCTGTGGCAAATAAAAAGTTAAATCAGCCTGAATTCGTTTGTTAGGTACTTTAAACGTTAATGTGTCAGCAGTATTATTTAATTCACTACGTTGTAAAAAGTTTTCCAACGGACTTTCTGATTCCATTTTACCAAATAATTTAACTTGTGCACTGACCTTAATATCTGGTCGGTCCCAACGTTTAAAGTTCACGTCTCCATTTGCGACTTTAACATCTAAAATAGTCGCAGTGGCATTTTCATAAATAAAATCATGTTCAAATTTAGTGGTTGCAATACCAGGGACTTTAACGTTAACTTCTTTCCAGTCAACGTTATCCATAATTGAATGAGCCGTGTTTTTAATAAATTTGCCTAATTGATTGCTAACATCGCCAACCTTTTCACCCATTTGATTTAAAGTATCACTGGCGGAATCTCGCCAATCATCACCTAAATTAAGCTTTTCTGTTATTTTTTTCTTGTCTTCTTGGTGTTTCAGTTGCCGAAATTGATTCAATTTTTTACGCAAATCCGCTTTTTTATCTTTTAAAATTGCAAGTTGGCTTTCTGCTTTGCCAATTGCTTCTTTTGTTTGATCCCGATCAGCTAATTTTTCAGCTGAAAGCGTCTCAAGATCTTCCATTGTATTTAGAACTTCTAAATGTTCTTGTTGCTTTTTCAAATCTTGCTCAGCTTGTTTTAGCTGCTCTTGTACTTTTTGCAACTCGTCTTGAACAGCCGCTAGTTGTTGTTGATCAACTTGCGCGTCTTCTGTGGGTTCCTCCGCTGTCTCTGTCGTTTTATCGGCTTTAGTTTGTTCTGCCGTGCTTTTATCCTGTGCTAAATTTTCTAATAACATCAAGGCTTCTTCGGTCGAAATGACACCTTGTTTGACTAAATCAAGAATACGTTCACGTTCATTCATGGTTTTATCCTCCTTGATCGCCGGCTTGGACTTAAATCTGAGCGTCTATTTTGAGCGTCTTCATTTAAAAACTGACGTTCATCTTTTATTATTTGCCGTATATTTATTATCGCTTTGATTGTCATAAAAAGCATAGGCCCTAAGATGGATTTTGCCCTCCGCTATTTGGTGGAACTCATTTTCGGCGTCTTTAATGCCATGATGTCATTAATTTATCTTATTGGCAAATCAGACAGCTAGACTAGGCTAACCCGCAAAACTTATAGACAGTTAAAATGCGCTGCTCACTAAACGTGATGGCACAAGCAACTTCTTGCGTTTAGCTACAGAAAGACACAATTTGCTACGCAAATCATGTCTTCCTTAGGCTAGTCCGCAGAAGTTAACCGCTTGTGCCATCACGCTATAATGTTTCTTTATTATTCACATTTAATTCAATTAATTTATTGGTTTTTAAATAAACAATCCATTCGCAAATATTAGTTACATAGTCCCCAACACGTTCTAGGTAAGTGCTGACCAATAAATAGTCTGTACTGCCGATTACTGTATCTGGATTTTGCTGCATTTCAGTGATACACCGTTCATAAATGCGCTGAAAAGCTTCGTTAACTTGCTGATCATGTTGGGCAATTTTTCTTGCTCGCCGGTCATCACGCTTGACATAGGCATCAAGCACTGCTTCTACCATCTTTTTAACAATTTCAGCCATTGTTGCAATTGCAGCCTCAATTTCTGGCACTCGGCGGTTCCCTTTTACGCGAATGGTTGATTTAGCGATGCTGACAGCATGATCCCCCATCCGTTCTAAGTCACTGCTCGCCTTCATAATCGTGACGATCATCCGTAAATCACGAGTCACAGGCTGCTGCAAAGCTATAATTTCAAAACTACGCCGTTCAATATCCACCTCACATTCATTAATCACCACATCATTGCGGATTACCTTTAACGCTAATTCCCGATCATGATTGACAAATGCCTTAACAGAATTATAAACCGCTTGATTGACTAACATGCCCATCTCAGAAAAGCACACATGTAAATCATTTAATTCTTGACTGAAAATTTCTCGCATACCATATCCCTCCCCAAATTACGTCAATGCACATTCAACTCAACCAAAACGGCCAGAAATATAATCTTCGCTTTCTTTTTTAGCCGGTGCAGTAAAAAAATTAACCGTATCATTTAGCTCAACTAACTGACCATCCAGAAAAAAAGCTGTCTTATCAGAGGCACGCGCTGCTTGTTGCAAATTGTGTGTCACCATGATAATGGTGTAATCTTTTTTTAAATCGACTAGCATTTGTTCAATTTTGCTGCTTGAAATGGGATCTAAAGCACTAGTTGGCTCATCTAATAAAATCACTGCTGGTTTAACCGCTAAAACACGAGCAATGCATACACGCTGGCGCTGGCCACCAGACAGCGCTAAAGCACTCTCATGTAAAATATCTTTCGTTTCCGTCCAAACTGCCGCTGCTTTTAAACTAGTTTCAACCGCTTGATCTAAAACAGCCCGATCCTTTATCCCAGCTAAACGTAAACCGTAGACAACATTATCATAAATTGAAAAAGGGAAAGGATGGGGCTGCTGAAACACCATGCCCACTTCTTTCCGTAACTGGACAATATCCATATCTGACGCATAGATGTCTTGTTGATAAAGCCGGATGTCGCCAGTGATTTTAATGTTGGGAATCAAATCATTCATCCGGTTCAACAATCTCAAATAGGTTGATTTACCAGACCCGGATGGCCCAATCAAAGCAGTAATTTGCTGGGGGTTAAAATCTAGATCAATTCCCTTTAACGCTTCGTGCTTGCCATAATATAAATGCACATCACGACTAGTAATTATCGGTGCTGCCGCCATTAAAGCCGCCTCCTTATCCAAAATGTCCCGACACATAATCATCTGTTGCTTTTATTTCAGGATGCGTGAAAATCTGGCTAGTTGCGCCATACTCTAAAGCACGGCCATCATAAAAGAAGGCAGTGTAATCACTGACACGAGCCGCTTGTTGCATATTATGCGTGACGATGATCATCGTATAATGCGTCTTCAGTTGCGCCAATGTATCTTCCACAACACTGGTCGACAACGGATCCAATGCACTGGCTGGTTCATCCAACAATAAAATGTCTGGTTTCATGGCAATTGTCCGCGCAATGCACAAACGCTGTTGTTGACCACCGGACAGCGCCAAAGCACTTTTAGTTAAACTATCTTTAACTTCTTTCCATAAGCCTACTTGCTTTAATGTTGTTTCAACTAATTGATCCAACTTTGTCTTATCTTTCAAGCCATGTTGTTTAGGTGCAAAAGTAATATTATCATAGATTGATTTTGCAAATGGGTTAGGGCGCTGAAAAACCATCCCAATGTGCTTACGCATTTCAAAAACATCGATATTGCGTTGATTGATATCCAATTGACGGTAGCAAATTTTACCTGTCACCCGTGCATTACTAACTTCATCATTCATCCGGTTAAGTGAACGTAGGTAAGTAGATTTACCGGAACCAGATGGTCCAATAATAGCTGAAATTTTATAGCGCGGAAATTGTAAATCAATACCTTTAATTTGTTCATGCTTTCCGTAGAAAACGCGTAAATTTTGTGTACTCAACGCAATTTCCTGCTCTTCTGGCGAAAATTTTTTAAGCGCAGTCTGCGTTAAATCATAAGCTTGCATCAGCTAGCCCCCTTAACTACTAGTCATCTTTTTAAACAACCGTTGACCTAACCAACGTGCGACCAAATTGAAAATTAACACCGCGACAATTAAGACTGCAGAGGCACCTGCTGATACTGCTACAGCATCGGGCATAATCCCTTCTGAATTAATTTTCCAAATGTGTACTGCCAATGTTTCTGCTGGCCGCATCGGATTTAGTGGACTGGCAATGTAAAAAGGATTCCAATTTGTAAAATCTAAAGCAGGCGCACTTTGTCCTGCAGTGTAAATTAGTGCAGCTGCCTCACCAAAAACACGTCCAGCGCCTAAAATCATCCCGGTGACGATTCCAGGCAGTGCTTCCGGAACAATGATCTTTAACACAGTCTCCCAACGCGATAAACCTAAGGCCAACCCGGCTTCCCGTTGCGCATGCGAAATGCTGGCCAATGATTCTTCAACATTGCGGGTTAACAATGGTAAATTAAAAACAGTGAGCACTAAAGCACCAGATAAAATGGAAAAGCCAAAATTAAATTGAATCACAAAAATTAAGAAACCAAATAACCCAACAACGACTGAAGGTAAGGAACTCAAAATTTCAATAGAGGTTCGAATTAATCCTGTCAGCCAATTTTTCTTAGCGTATTCCGACAGATAGATTCCTGCACCTAAAGATAGCGGTACTGAAATCAACATGGCTAAAACCAATAAATAAAATGAATTAAACAATTGAATTCCAATGCCGCCACCTGCTTCAAAGGCGCGCGCTGGTGCCGTTAAAAAATGCCATGAAACGTGGGGTAAGCCTTGAATTAAAATAAAGGCCAACAACGCCACTAAGACTAGAATAATTGCCCCAGCGATAACATACAGAATAATCGTTGCTAGTTTATCTTGACGTTTAACGTTCACGATTTTACGGCCCCCTTCCGTCCAATCCACCGGATGACTAAGTTAAAGACTAAAGACATCAACAGCAAAATTAATGCTAATGACCATAATGCATTATTTTCTAAAGAACCCATAATTGTATTGCCAATACCTAAAGTCAGTACACTAGTTAAAGTTGCTGCTGGCGATACCAAATTATGTGGCATCAATGCTGCATTGCCGATCACCATTTGTACCGCCAAAGCTTCACCGAAAGCACGGGCCATCCCAAAAACAATTGCAGTTAATAACCCGGGCATAGCGGCTCGTAAAACAACTTTATAAATCGTCTGCCACCTTGTCGCGCCTAAAGCAGCGGAAGCATCCCGGTAATAACGGGGAACTGCCTTTAGTGCATCAACGCTCATCGAGGTTACCGTTGGTAAAATCATAACGAACAAAACACAAGTACCGGCTAGAATACCGAAACCAGTACCACCAAATAGACGCCGGATGACGGGTACAACAACAGTTAACCCGATAAAACCATAGACAACTGAAGGAATTCCCACCAACAGTTCAGTCACTGGTTTTAAAATCCGCATACCTCGTCGCGGTGAAATTTCCGTCATAAAAATAGCAGCACCAATGGCAAAAGGCGTAGCCACTAAAGCGGCAAAAATAGTCACCAAAAATGAACCGACAATCATGGGTAATGCCCCTACCGCAGGGACACCATGGCTGTCTTTTGTTCCAGGGTTCCAAACTTGCTTGGTTAAAAAGTCCCATAAATTAACCTTATCATGGTAAAACGTAGCTAAGCCGCGTGATGCAACAAAATAAAAGATAGCAACTACTACTAAGACAATTAGACTGATGCAGAGCAACCCGATTAAACGCCCCCGCTTTTCTAATTTTGCCTGCCGGGATTTTTTTAATAGTCGCTGACGAATTGGATCCATTTCACTGACCTCCCTTAATTAATACCACTACTTGTTTAAGGCGTAATTGCGCGCACATGGCCATCTAAACTACGTGTAACTTGCATTTTTGCCACGGGAATGTAGCCTAATTTTGGTAATACCTTGTCTTGTACCGCTGAACTATAAACATAGGCTAAGAATTGTTTCGTTAATCCTTTAGGCTGTCCTTTTGTATACATATGTTCATAAGACCAAATCGGCCAGCGATTAGTGGTAACGTTTTGATCCGTTGGCTTAACGCCATTAACTTTAACTGAGGCAACAGTTTTATCCACATAAGAAAAGGCCATGTAGCTGATTGCTCCTGGTGTCGTTGCAACAATTTGTCGCACCATTCCCGTTGACTCTTGCTCTTGAGCTTGTTTAGCCTGCGCACCTTTTAAAACCCATTTTTCAAAAGTGAGCCGGGACCCACTGCCTTGTGCCCGGTTGATGATGACAATCGGAAGATCAGGACCACCTAGTTCTCGCCAATTAGTGACTTCACCAGTAAAAATGGCTTTTAACTGCGCCATGGTTAAATTCCTAACGCCAATTTTTTTATTGAGCACAGGTGTAATTCCCACAACTGCAACCCGGTGATCAACTAATTCTTTGGCCTTAATACCTGACTTTTCTTCTGCATAAACATCAGAGTTACCGATCGCAACTGCACCTTCTTGAATTTGACTTAAGCCAGTTCCTGAGCCGCCTCCTTGGACATTGACAAATTTCCCCAAGTGATTGTTGCTATACTGTTCACCTGCCGCTTCAACTAATGGCTGTAAAGCTGAAGAACCGACAATTGTGATCGATTCACCTTGTTTGGATACATTCTGGCAAGCAGTTAGCCCCACTATGCTAGCGATTAACATGGCAATCAGTAAAAATGGCTTTTTCACAGCAACCCCTCCGCAACCTTTATTCGTTGTACTTTCAGAATAAAGGCCAAACGTAAATTATCAGCGGCATTTATGTAAAAAATAGGTAAATTTTACAAAACAATGCAAAAAAACTGATAAAGTGTGGCCACACTTTATCAGTTATGAGTTAACCAATCAATTTTTAGTTAGTTTTACTGCTTGCGGTTTTTCCGGAAAATATAAACTAAAAGTACTACCTACGCCTAATTGACTCGTCACTTGTATTTTACCACCTAAAATAGTGACTAAATTATGAACAATGGCTAAGCCTAAACCCGTTCCGCCTTGATGTCGGCTCCGTGCTTTGTCTACCCGGTAAAAACGTTCGAAAATTCGTTTTTGATCATCAGCCCCAATTCCCAAACCAGTATCGTTAAAATCAAGCTGCCAGCCATTTTTCTGTGGATAAGCGGTAATCGTCAACTGACCTGTTGTGCGATTATAAACTAAAGCATTGATAATCAAATTTTTAACAATTTGCTCAAACTTTTGGCGATCAGTCATTAATTTTGCTGACTGTGCCACATTTAATTGCACGTGAATTTGTTTTTGTCGAATTGTTTGTTGTAACGGCACTAGTAATTTCTCAATTGTGGGCCTTAATGCCACAGTTTCTAAACGAGCCGGCTGCTGCTGCCCACGAGACAGCGCAATAATATCTTGAATTAAAGCAGCCAAGCGCTTACTTTCAGTGTTGATAATTTCTAAAAATTCTTGGCGTGCTTTTGGATCATCTTGCGCCCCCGCCAACAATGTTTCAGCAAAGCCGCTGATCGACGTCACTGGCGTTTTTAATTCGTGACTGACATTGCTGACAAAATCTAATTGCATCTGTTGGATTTGTTTAACGGCCGTCATATCATAGAGGAGCACTGCTACTTGGTAAGTACTTGTCACAGTTTGCCGTTTCATCCAAACAACATTAACATCCAAATAACGCTCTGGCTCTGGAACCAATTTAATCGCGGCGTGCTGACTTTTTTCTGTCGCAAAAGCCTGCTTGATTAATCGACTTAAAGTAAAATCATGCACATCATTTAAATAAGAGTGCGGAACCCGACTGATTGTTTGATCCAACATTTTAGCAGCAGCCGCATTATGAGCGATAACTTGCCCTTGTATGTCCAGCAAAAGAACGCCAATAGTCAGATGATCAATGAAGCGTGTAAAATTACGCCGTTCATTTTTAGCCAGCGCAACTTGAGCTTGAAATTGTTGATTAACTTGAGCAATCGTTTGTTCCAAAGCATAATAATGGTCACTAGGCTTAAGTAAAACTGGTGCTGGCGGCTGCTGTTTACCAATTTGCCTTAACTGCTGTTGCACACGCCTTAGCGACCGGCGTTCACAATAAACGTAGCCAGCAAAAATTAAACCACTTAAACCAGCTAATCCACAGAGTGCACCCAGTAAAGCCACACCCTGCCACCAAAACGGTTGCCACAAATTTTGTTGTGGTGTGTACAAAACAAAAGTTAACGGTTTTTGCCTAAATAAATACGCAGTTTGCGAATGCCCTGCAACACGTAGCTGCTCGCTTTTTCCGGCATTAGGTTTAGCCTGAAATTCAATGACAGAATCAATTAAATCTGCATGGGGCCCACCAGCTGGAAATAACAAATGATTACGCGCGTCGAATACGGCAACTTTAACGTGAGTCTGTTCTTGTAGTTGCTTTAATTTTGTAGTAGTTACCCGTGCTGTTGCAGAAAACTCACGTTGAAAGAACTGCCCTTTATCTGCCAGCCGACTTTGTTGTTGCTGAATATAAACGCGATTAAGTTGTAAAACTAAGCCACCTGTTCCTAATAAAACAACCATCACTAATAAAAAGGCGGCCCGCCTAATTTGCTTCAAGGTCGGGCACCTCCAGTTTATAGCCAAAGCCACGTACCGTGACTAAATATTGCGGTGCTTTGGGATCAGGTTCAATTTTATCACGTAAATGACTAATCTGAATATCTACCATTCTGGTTTGTCCAGCAAAATCATAACCCCAAACACCCTTTAACAGATGTTCCCGGCTTAAAACTCGTCGCTGACGTTGTGCAAAATAAAGTAAAAGATCGTATTCACGTGGCGTCAATTGTAACTTTTGTTGGCCCCGAAAAGCTGCATATTCTGCCGGAAAGATGCGCAACTGACCGATTTGAATGGGCTGTTTGGAATCAGCTTTCGTTGTTGGCTGTAAACGTCTACTGATTGCTTTCATTCGAGCCAGCACTTCCCGCGGACTAAACGGCTTAGTTAAATAGTCATCTGCACCAATTTCTAATCCCATTACCTTATCAAATTCAGCATCCTTTGCCGTTAACATAATAATTGGTGTCATGATTTTTTCCTGCCGCAAGCGCCGCGTCACTTCTAAACCGTCAATTTCAGGCAACATCAAATCTAATAAAATGAAATCAAATTTGATTTTTAAAGCATACTTTAATGCCGTCAGCCCATCATTTGCCGTCGTTACCTGATAATGTTCTTTCTTTAAATTATAGGCTAGTAAAGTGACAATTGCCGGTTCATCGTCCACGATTAGTACTCGTTTCATCGCGCATAACCCCTTTTACTCAACAGCTTCAGGAAACGTCATAATGCCTAAATTGTGCGGTGAGTCAGAAAAAATAGCTGATTCTGTAATTTTAATATCTCCTGACAACGATTTAACCCGCAAATGACAATAAGTTGCATCTGCCATCCGTGCAGCATAAAAAGAATCTTCATCATAAACTGGCCGGTGATTACACTCTAAAATCGTATCACCAACCGTTAATGCCATTTTAGCCGCTGGTGTTTCCGGTTGGATACCTAGAATCATCACCCCATTAAAAGGCTGTGTGTAGTGCACAATTTTCCCTTGCCGACGACCTATCAACCAATTAATCACGGTAACTACTAGTGCTAGACCTAATAATGGCATAAATAATTGGGGCCAAAAATAGACTAATCCTGCGCTTAGCAAGAAAATAATACCGTTAATAACTTGCAGCTTGACTTGTCGTTTAATTACCGCTTGGGGGAGCTGATGCCGAATTGTGATTAAAAAACCGACCAACAATGGTAAAACAAGTAAATGGTAGTCTGTGCCAGCCAGGTGCAGCGTCGTCCACTGCCATAACCCAGCAGTCATTTTAGTTCCAGGAACTAGAAAAACTAACGGAATCAAAGCCAATTGCTGTGTCTTAAAGTAACCGACTCGCCGCCCACGGTGACTGCGAGAAATTCGTGGCGACAAATTTTTCAGTGCATAACGCTGCCGTAACAGTGCACTTAGCCACGCACTTAAAGTCAGCAAAAGAAAAAGGCTAGCGGCCATCACACGATTGACCGCTGAATAATCCGTAAAGATAGCGGTGGGCATGAAAGAAAATGGAACCGAACTAGTTAATTGCCATAACAGTAGCCAGGCGCCAATCGCCACTAACAAAGTTGCAGAGGGCCAGATCACTAAGCCCGCTAAAAAAAGTGCCCCGATACCGCTAATCTGATAAAGCAACCAAAAACTAGCAGGTAATTTTAAACCAATGAAGAAAAATAGCAGCGACAAAATGACACCCCAAAATGCGCTGTAAAAACAAAAAGTTTTAAACTCTTTTAATTGACTATCAATTGCAATGTGAAAAAGCCGCCGTTCACTGTGAATTCGGTAGCGACTAACGAAATAACCAGCTAATAACCCGCCCCAAATTAATGGCTGAGTCACCAAACTGATCAATAATTGACTTAACATAAACCGGAAAGCTCCTTAACTGATGGTTTAATGCTAGTATAGCATGACTGAACGCAAAAAAATATCCATCCCAAAAGTCTAATTGCGTCAAAATCAGTACTTAAGTAAAAAAGCGTGTTCGCCAAGTTAACAGTTACCCATATGACTAAATGCCAAGTAAACTGCTACAACGCTAGAACACGCTTTTCGATGTTTATACTGTCAAAACCTGAGCTTATTAAGCTGGAGACTGTTTTGCTTTTAATTGTTGTTGTAAATAAACATTGATAAAAGGATCGAGCTCACCATCTAAAACAGCTTGTCCATTACCGGTTTCATAACCTGTTCGGTGATCTTTCACCATAGTATAAGGCTGAAAGACATAGGAACGTATTTGTGACCCCCACCCATTTTCTGCTTGTTCACCTTGAATTTGTTGTCGTTCTTGTTCTTTTTTAGCTAATTCACGCTGATATAATTTAGCCCGCAACATGTTCATCGCTGTTTGCCGGTTTTGTAATTGTGAACGCTCCGCTTGACTGGCGACAACAATGCCAGTCGGTAAATGTGTAATCCGGACCGCAGAGGAAGTTTTGTTAACATGCTGTCCACCAGCCCCACTAGCGCGGTAAACATCAATGCGTAAATCATCGCTTTTAATGTCAACGTTAACTGTATCATCTAATTCCGGCATCACATCAACTGATGTAAACGATGTGTGTCGCCGTCCTGCTGCATCAAAAGGTGAAATGCGGACTAAGCGGTGTACACCACGCTCAGAACGTAAAAAGCCATAAGCATCCTGACCTTTAATCATTAAAGTGGCGCTTTTAACGCCAGCTTCTTCACCAGCTTCATAATTCAGTGTTTCAACCGTAAAATGATGTTGCTCTGCCCAACGAATGTACATCCGTAACAACATGGCACCCCAATCTTGGGATTCAGTGCCACCAGCACCAGGATGAATTTCTAGAATTGCATTATGGCTGTCATACCGGCCGTTTAATAAAAGACTCAATTCAAATTTTTGCAATTGCTGTTGTAACTTATTAATCCCCACTGCGAATTCATTTGCTAACTGCGGGTCAGCCTCTTCTGTTAACAGCTCTGCTGAAACTGTCAATTCATCATACTGTTGCTGTAATTGTTGAAATGTATCGTACTTAGTTTTCAAAGCATTAGTTTGACTAATCAATTCTTGTGCTTTGGCCTGCTGATTCCAAAATCCTGGCTGGGCCATCCGCGCTTCATTTTCAGCAATTTGCTCTTTTAAATCATCAAGGTCAAAGTGACCCCCTAAATTGCGCTAATTTATTTGCTATTTCTGCTAAAATTTGCTTTCCTTCACTTAATTCCATCGCTATAATCCTTCCCGTTAAAAAACATTAAACTTAGCGATTCACTGTAATTAACCAGCTTAACGGCGTATATTTTGCCGAATCTCTGCTTTCATAAATAACCGTGTAACATCAAAATCAATATCAGCGATCATTTCTTCAAACAGCCGATAACCTTCAGATTGGTACTCAACTAATGGATTCAGCTGGCCGTACCCGCGCAAACCAATAGATTGCCGGATTTGATCCATAGTGTCGATATGATCTGTCCAGTGAGAATCGACTACTCGTAAAATCACAACTTTTTCAAACTCTAGCATCTGTTCGGCATCATAAAGTTGCTTTTGCTTTTGTGCGTAAACTTGATTTGCCCGTTCTAACAAATAATCGATAATTTCTTGGCTGGTCTTGCCAGCAAGATCATGTTCAATAGAAATACTATCTTCTGGCACCATTGAGCCAACCGCAAAATCATAAATGGCTTGCAAATCCCAATCCTTACGCTCGCCTTGCGTATGTGAATCGACAATCCGTTTAACCGTCCGCTTAATCATTGGAATTAAGACATATTTCAATGATTTATCACTATCAATCACTTGCATTCTTTGTGAATAGATCACTTCACGCTGTTCGCGCATAACATCATCATACTGCAATGTATTTTTCCGCGTATCATAGTTGTTCCCTTCGACACGCTTTTGGGCTGATTCAACTTGCCGTGTGATCATTCGACTTTGAATAACTGCGTCATCGTCAGCAACCTTCATTCGGTCCAACAATGCTTTAATCCGATCAGAACCAAACCGTCGCATCAATGTGTCTTCCAGTGATAAATAAAACTGGGTTTCACCAGGATCACCTTGACGGCCTGCACGACCACGTAACTGATTATCAATCCGCCGCGATTCATGACGTTCAGTCCCAATTACACATAAGCCACCAACTTCTTTGACGCCAGGGCCTAATTTAATGTCGGTCCCACGGCCGGCCATGTTAGTCGCGATGGTAACACCGCCACGCTGACCTGCATTCATAATAATTTCGGCTTCTTTAAAATGATTTTTAGCGTTTAAAACCATGTGGGGAATGTGTTCGCGATCTAACATTTTTGATAACAGTTCTGAGGTTTCAACGGCAACAGTACCAATTAAAAGTGGCTGGCCTTTTTCATGCCGACGTTTAATATCGGCAACCACAGCTTTAAATTTACTTTTTAACGTTGGGTATAACAGATCAGGATGGTCAATCCGGGCAATTGGACGGTTAGTTGGAATTGTGATCACTTGCATATTGTAAATTTCACGGAATTCTTCTTGCTCCGTCTTAGCTGTCCCAGTCATCCCCGCCAATTTATTGTACATCCGGAAAAAGTTTTGGTACGTAATGTTGGCCATGGTTTTCGTTTCATCCTGGATTTCCACGCCTTCCTTAGCTTCGATCGCTTGGTGCAGCCCATCGGAATAACGTCGACCTTCCATGACACGACCGGTAAAGGAATCAACAATCATGACCTTACTATCTTGAACCACATAATCAATATCTTTCAACATAATGTAGTTAGCACGTAATGCCTGATCCAAATGGTGAGTTAACGCCATGTTATCGGCATCATATAAATTATCTAGGCCAAAATTCTTTTCGGCTTTACGAATACCTTGTTCAGTTAAACTAATGGTTTTAGTTTGCAAATCAATTTTATAGTCTTCTTCTTCTTTTAACTTCTTCACGAACCGATCTGTCCGAATATAAAGTGCCGTCGATTTTTCCGCTTGTCCAGAAATAATCAAAGGCGTCCGCGATTCATCAATTAAAATCGAGTCCACTTCGTCGACGATTGCGTAATTTAATGGCCGTTGCGTCATCTGTTCCTTATAAACCACCATATTATCCCGTAAATAATCGAAACCTAATTCACTATTAGTAGAATAAGTGATATCGGCTTGGTAAGCCGCCCGTTTTTCTTCTGGACTCAGTGAATTTAAATTCAAGCCCACTGACAGACCTAACCAATTATAAAGCTCACCCATTTCCGTTGCGTCACGGCTAGAAAGGTATTCGTTCACCGTCACAACATGCACGCCCTTACCTTCTAATGCGTTTAAATAAACCGGCATGGTCGCCGTTAATGTTTTCCCTTCACCAGTGCGCATTTCGGCAATGTTACCTTCATGTAAGGTAATAGCACCGATAATTTGAACGTAAAACGGGTACAAACCTAACACTCGCTTGGCACCTTCACGTGCAACGGCAAAGGCCTCAGGCAAAATATCATCTAATGTTTCGCCTTGCTTAAGCCGCTTTTTAAATTCAGGTGTTTTAGCTTGTAATTTTTCATCTGGCAAAGCCGCCATCTCATCCGCATAAGCGTCAACCTGATCGGCAATTTTACTCATTCGCTTAACTTCACGGTTGTCGCTTTCGACCCATTTCTTTAAAATATTTGCCATACATAGTTCCCTTCTTGTTAAAACATCTTAATCAATATTTTTTTCTTTGTTAAGTCAACTTATTAAAAGCAAACTAGCGAATTTCTTTACGTTTGCTAACGATTAATTCATAACGTTACCCAAAAACATTACTTCAAGTTTAGCATTAATTCAAGGCACTGCAAACATCTTTTAAATCATGCGTTCGCCACTTTAAACAATAACAACAAGCAGCGGACAAACCCACCAAGTGGATTATCCGCTGCTTTATACCACAATTATCAAATGATTAGGGGAGCTGCTCAGAAAAAACCTGTGGCAAAAATCACTTCACCACAGGCTTTTTCACTAATTTGCTTTTAATTATTGCACATCAGTTTCAATCAAACCATACCGGCCATCCCGGCGCTTGTAAACGATACTGGTACCATTAGTTTCAGCATCTTCGAAGATAAAGAAGTTATGGCCTAACATGTCCATCTGGAGAACAGCCTCTTCGCTATCCATTGGCTTCAAGCTAACTTGTTTTGTCCGCACGATATCCAGTTTTTCTTCCTTTTTATCGTCTTTTTCGTCAGCCTGTGGAACAGTTAAATTAAAATTGCGGAAGCCCTTTTCACGGGACTTACGGTTAATTTTAGTTTTAAACTTACGAATCTGACGTTCTAGCTTGTCCGTTACGAGATCGACACTGGCATATAAGTCAGGTGAAGTTTCCTCGGCACGTAACGTTAAGTACGGCAATGGAATGGTTACTTCAACCTTAGCCGTTTTGTCAGAATAAACCTTTAAGTTGACATGCGCAATTGATTCAGCAGTATTGGTGAAATATTTTTCTAGCTTATTCAACCGTTTTTCAACGTAACTGCGAATCGCGGCGGTCACCTCGATATTTTCTCCACGGACGTTATAATTAAGCATAGAACTTCTCCCCTTTCACTTGCAAGTTTGTCATATTGGCAAACACGAGCAAAGCAAAATCAATCATGCTATTTAGTTAGTCATCAAGCGCTAAGTGAGCCAACAACATGTCAATCAGATTCTGCTGCTCTCCCTTGCTTACACATTAATTATAATAGAAAGCGATCTAATTGACAAACAAAAGTACGTGCAGTCAATCTAACGCGCTAAACTAAACGAACGGATAGTACAATTTGGAACTGCCTTTAATAAGCAATTCTGTGCATGGCGTAGGGTGCGACCAGTGGTATAGACATCATCTAACAACAAAATCTTTTTCCCCGTTAATTGAGCGGCATCGCCACTAAAGTAAAATGGCTGCGTCATTTGCAAACGTTGCTGTCGGTTTTTTTGTGCTTGTTTCTTGATTTGTGGCCGCTTTTTTAAACAAAAAGTTAAGGGCACACAACGCTGATATAACCCTACCACCGGATTAAAGCCGCGTTGCTGATAACGCGTAGTATCAGTAGGGATGGGAACATAGATGTCTGCTTGATGCTGCCTTAACCAACGCTGACAATCACCACTAAAGGCAGTTCGTAAACGGTAATCACCTAAAGTCTTGTATCGCTTAAAGTAATCATGCATTGCCTGATTATAAATAAAAAGTGCTTGGTGATAAAGCAAAGGTTGTTTTTGTCGCTGCCAGCGCTGACAATCCTGACACCGTGTTGCTGTTTGCTGTTGGCGACCACATTCTAGACAAGCTTGATCAATACGCTTCACTGTAAGGTAACAGTGAGAACAAATCCGTTGTGTTAACAGTGGCCGCCAATAAAGCAAATCGGCTAACTTTAATTTTTGACTAAATTTTTGTCCACAAAGTAAACACCGCATTAAAACCCCGCCTTTCGGTTCAGTTTTTTAATTTGGCAGCAGGCTTGTTGTAATGAACGGGTCACCCCAGCACAAATAAAGTCAACTTGACCAGTTGGGTGGGCTGCTTTTCTACCTACCCGACCAGCCATTTGCACCAATGCTGCAACGGAAAAAACAGGATCCTCACTACCCAAGACGATCACATCTATCCCAGCAAATGTCACACCACGTTCTAAAATCGTGGTGGTGACTAAACAGTCTAATCGCTGTTGTCGCATCTGTTCTACTTTTTCTAAACGTGCTGGGTCGCTAGCGTGGACCGTTGCAAATTTGAGTTCAGGAAAAGTCTGGTGCAGTAATTTAGCTATGCTCGGTAATAGTGCAATCCGGGGCACAAATAACAAAAAATGTTGTTGCTGTTTCAATTTAACCGCTAACAGCTGCTTTAATAAAGGCGGCAAACTATTATGCAACAATTGCTTTTGCCAAGAAAAACATAGCCGAATTTTTGGTTGTGGTAAGGGATAGCCATGATAGCGTTTAGGTAAGTAACTCAAAGTTAGTTTGCCCAAACGCACTTGATATAATAACTGTTTACTGGGCGTTGCTGTTAGAAATAATCGCGCGCCATCAGTTTTTAAAGCCTGCTGGGTTGCAAAAGCTAATTGTGGATCTTGAGCGTAAGGAAATGCATCCACTTCATCGATCACTAAAATATCAAAGGCATGATAAAAACGTAACAATTGGTGCGTTGTACACAAGACAAATTGCGAATAATGATATGGCTCAGTTTGTCGGCCGTGCAATAGCATAATGGTATGTTGTGAAAAAGCAGCTTGAAACCGAGGAAATAACTCTAAACAAACATCAACACGCGGGGAAGCCACCCCGATGCGTAAACCTTGTGCCAATGCCCAAGCCAGACCGGGGAAAAGCATTTCTGTTTTCCCAGCACCAGTGACTGCCCATAATAAATGATCTTGCCGTTTACGAAAATTTGCTTTAATTTGCTGAGCAGCTGCTTGCTGATCATGAGTTAATTGTCCTTTCCAAGTCAGCGGTTGTTCAGAATGCGAAAAAACATTAGGTTCTGGTAAACTCACTAAATAATCATCAGAACAAATCCGGCCTAATAACAAACAAGCCGGGCAATAATAGCGGCCATCAGCTAATTGAACCTGTTGTTTTAGATGACGGGCCCGACAACGATTACAGTACACCCACCTTCCCTTAATCATCATTGCAGGTCGCCGCTTTAGATGTGGTATATTATTAGCAGTGGCAAGCATAGCTGGTGTGAACGTCTGTTGCCTGCCATACAAGTTTGTCTGATTGATATAACTCACCTCCACTACCAATAAAATACGTTAATTTAATCATTATTTTTTAAGGAGGTTTCATTTTTGTTAACCCATTATTTAACTATCAAAACTAACGGTGAGCACGAATTGGAAATTAAAAAATCGCGTTTCATCTGTCAATTAGCACGAGTAGCTGATGAAACAAGTGCACAAAAATTTATTGCAGCGTGCAAAAAAAAGCACTACAAAGCAACACACAATTGTAGTGCTTATCTAATTGGTGAACATGATGAATACCAACGGGCCCACGATGATGGCGAGCCTGTAGGTACCGCTGGTGTGCCAATGTTAGAAGTACTGCGCCGCGAACATCTGAAAAATGTGGTCGCTGTCACAACACGTTATTTTGGTGGCATTAAATTAGGTGCTGGCGGTTTGATTCGAGCTTACAGTAATTCCGTTAGCCAAGCACTGGCACAAATTGGCTTGGTGGAAGGTAAGCTACAACAAACCTTGCTTGCCACAATCGACTATGCACAATTAGGTAAAGTCAATCATTATTTAGAAACCGAAAATATTGCTATTATTGATACCACTTATTTAACTCAAGTCACATTAACCTTATCTATCGACCAAAATCGCTTAAAATCAGTGCAAACACAATTGACCGATTTGCTGGCAGGACAAGTGGCATTTAAACTAGGCGACAAAAGTTACCACGAAATAGCCTATCACCGGCCTAAGTAATTAGTTAGTGTTTCACTAATCGGCGGATTATTTTTAATAAAGGTTGCCAGTGGGGTCCGACCAAACCGATCACCTCAATGAAAATTTCTAGACCAAACGCCGCCGCAATAATTAATAAAATAATTCCCCATTTAGAAGAAAGTGGAAACAACAACGCAATTAAAGAAAAAATCAGCGCAATTCCATAAATCGTCAACACTGTTTGTCGCTGAGTCAGTCCCATGGCTAACAAACGATGGTGTAAATGGTGCTCATCTGCTTGTGCAATTGGTTTGTGGTTCAATAAACGCCGGATAATTGCAAAAAGTGTATCCGTTATTGGAACGCCTAAAATCATAACAGGAATGACTAGCGAAATGAATGTCACATTTTTTAAGCCTTCTAATGACAATACAGCAATCATAAAACCAATAAATAACGAACCTGTATCGCCTAAAAATAGACTTGCGGGATGAAAATTATGGGGCAAAAAGCCTAATAATGTTGCGACTAGTGTAAAAATCATGATGGGTACATCCACTTCAGGAACGATCAAAAAGAACCAAGCGATCACTCCCATGGTAAACAGTGCGATAATGGATACGCCAGTTGCTAAACCATCTAACCCGTCGATCAAATTAACCGCATTAGTAATCGCTAAAATCCAGATTAAGGTTACCGGCAAGCTCCAATGACCAAAATCAAATTGTCCCACAAAAGGAATCGAAATATTGGTCATTCGGATACCTGCCACATAATAAATGACTAATGCTGCTAACAAAATGCCGAGTAACTTTTGTTTAGGACTTAATTCTAAAATATCGTCTAAGATGCCAGTGATCACGATGATACACTCGCCTAGAAAAATACTATATAACATCATCGTGGGAAATTGGTCACGGAGTAGAACAAAGGTCGCAAATGTAAAGACAATAAAAATACCTAAACCGCCCATTGACGGTACTGGTTTTTTATTGACCCGCCGTGCATTAGGTTTATCCACCGCCCCCATTTTAATGGCAAGTCGACGGATAAAGGGTGTAATGACAGCAGAAAGCACCATGGTCAAACTAAACATGACAATTATTCTAAACATTGCGTTAAACCCACTTTCAACTGTTTTCCTTATGCCCCGTATTATACAAAGTCACCATTAGAAACACAACTCACCTTTAACTCAAGAAAATAAAACAAGCGTTCTGCACGCTAGTCACTAAAAGCTTTTAGTAGACGTGCAAAACGCTTATTTTTTTATTTAGCATATTCAATCGTACGGGTTTCGCGAATAACCGTTACCTTAATGTGACCTGGATATTCTAACTCATCTTCAATTCGCTTACGAATATCATGGGCCAAAGTAACAGCTTGTAAATCATTAATCTCTTCAGGTTTAACCATAACACGAACTTCACGACCTGCCTGAATGGCGTAACTTTTTTTAACACCTTTGAAATCATTTGTAATGGCTTCAAGTTTTTCAAGCCGGTGAATGTAATTTTCTAACGATTCCGAACGTGCACCTGGTCGAGCAGCCGAAATCGCATCCCCGGCTGCAACTAACACTGCAATAATTGAAGTTGGTTCTACGTCGCCGTGATGGGACGCAATTGCATTAATGACAACTTCGTTTTCATGATATTTCCGGGCAATTTCAACACCAATTTCAACGTGCGAACCAGAAACCTCATGATCTAAGGCTTTACCAATATCGTGTAATAATCCTGCGCGTTTCGCTAATGTAACATCCTCACCTAATTCTGCTGCCAAAGCACCTACTAATTTAGCGACTTCAAGCGAGTGGTTTAAAACATTTTGACCATAACTTGTTCTAAAGTGCAACCGACCTAAAATTTTAATTAAATCAGGGTGCATGTTGTGAATTCCAACATCAAAAATGGCCTGTTCACCAATTTGCCGAATACGTTCATCCATTTCTTTACGTGATTTTTCAACCATTTCTTCAATTCGAGCAGGATGAATCCGGCCATCTTGGATTAATTTTTCTAACGCCATTCGCGCAATTTCACGCCGCACTGGGTCAAAGCCGCTTAAAATAACGGCTTCTGGCGTATCATCAATGATCAAATCAATCCCAGTCAACGTCTCTAGCGTCCGAATATTACGGCCTTCACGACCGATAATTCGACCTTTCATATCATCATTAGGTAGGTTAACTACCGAAACTGTCGTTTCCGCAACTGCGTCAGCAGCGCTACGCTGGATAGCGTAGGCAATCAGGCTTTTTGCAGTTCGGTCAGCTGTTTCTTTAGCGTCTGCTTCACTTTCTTTAATTAACACGGCGCGTTCTTCAGCCAAATCTGACTTAGTCTGCGAAATAATAATTTTCCGTGCTTCATCTTGAGATAAAGCAGCAACACGTTCTAATTCAGTTTGCTGCTTTTCAATTAGTGAGGATACTTTTTTCTGCTTTTCATCAATGAGTTGTTGTCTGCTAGTCAGTGTATTTTCGTGTTTTTCTAAGAGTCGTTCTTTTTTGTCCAACGTATTATCCTTGCGGTCAAGTGTTTCTTCACGTTGTAAAACGCGATGCTCTTGTCGTTGCACTTCACTGCGTCGCTCTTTTAACTCATTTTCAATCTCAGTCCGATAACGATGATTTTCATCTTTTGCTTCTAAAAGTGCTTCTTTTTTCTGCGTTTCAGCTTCTTTTTTTGCATCAGCGATGATGCTATCGGCGGTACTATGTGCTAAAGCCAATTGCTTTTCATGTACAGCTTTACGCACAACGTAGCCTAAGATTAAACCGACAACTAACATGATGACTGCGAGGATTATTGCGATAGATAGACTCATATCTTCACCTCCGCATCATCAAACGATTATATTGTTCAATCGTATAAATTAAGATGTTATTATTTGATTATTTACACACTGTTTATTTTATAGTTGCAAACTGTGACTGTCAACAGCAATTCGGCTCTGTGCTTTAGCAACACAGTCAGTAATAACGGTTTAAATGCTTTAATCAGTGAATTAGCCACCAAATAATTATTTAAATAAAAAATAATCAACGCTTAAAATAATGCAACTTCGCATCACAAGAAACGGTAATGTAAGCCACATAGTAGCACAACAACTAACAAAGTGGTGTCATCAAGCAGTTAGCTATTGCAGCGCCCAAATCAACGAATGAGTCACATGGCATGTTTGGTGAACTAAAACTAAGCATAAACAATTGTCTGATAGCACCTATTTTAGAATCATAGGTATAATTAAAATGGGGCTGTGGCAAAAAGATTACTTTTGTCACAGCCCCGTATATTAATGACTGATGAACAATCAGCCCATTAAGACACACTTTTCAGCTAATCAATTCATTAAAAACGATTAGCTTTAAAATTATTTACTACCGGTTTTCTTTTTAGCATCCGTCTTTGTTGACTTCTTAGTATCAGCTTTTTCTTTGTCCTTTTCTTCTTCTAGCGCAGGTTCTGCAATGCCATAAGCTTTCCGAACTTTTTGCTTAATTTCTACCATTGTATCAGGGTGGTCAGCTAAATACTTCTTAGCATTTTCACGTCCCTGACCAATCCGTTCTTCACCATAAGCATACCAAGAACCACTTTTATCAATAATGTCCTTATCAACGGCCATATCAACCAGTTCACCAGTTTGTGAAATGCCCTTGCCGTACATAATGTCGACTAGTGCAAGTTTAAATGGCGGTGCAACCTTATTCTTAACCACTTTAATTTTAACCCGGTTACCAATAATGTTTGTTCCATCTTTGATTTGTTCAGCCCGCCGAACTTCTAGCCGAACAGTTGCATAGAACTTAAGCGCCCGGCCACCAGGAGTCGTTTCCGGATTACCAAACATAATCCCAACTTTCTCCCGAATTTGATTAATAAAAATCGCAATGGTTTTGGTTTTATTAATTGTACCAGAAAGCTTACGCAGTGCTTGTGACATCAACCGTGCTTGCAAACCAACGTGAGCATCACCCATTTCCCCTTCGATTTCAGCACGTGGAACCAAAGCGGCAACTGAGTCAACAACAACCAAGTCAATTGCACCACTAGAAACCAAGGCATCAGCAATTTCTAATCCTTGTTCACCAGTATCAGGCTGCGATAAAAGCAAATCTTCGATGTTAACGCCAAGATTGGCCGCATATTGCGGATCCATAGCGTTTTCAGCATCAATATAAGCAGCTGTCCCACCTTCTTTTTGGACTTCAGCCACAGCGTGTAGCGCAACCGTTGTTTTACCAGAGCTTTCTGGTCCATAGACTTCAACAATCCGGCCCCGTGGATAGCCGCCAACGCCTAGCGCTTCGTCAAGGGCTAATGAACCTGAAGAAATCGTTGAAATTTTTGTATCCGCCTTTTCACCAAGACGCATCACCGCGCCTTTGCCAAAATTCTTTTCAATTCTCTTTAATGCATTATCTAATGCAGCTTTACGTTCATCAGCCAAGTGAGAACCTCCTTAAATTATCACGTTATCTCATCAATAGTTAGCGTGAACAACTTGCCTCTTGCAATTGTTCCACCGTCAATCATACCGAATCGCCCTCTAAAAAGCAAGCAAAAAGTGAACAAACGTTCCCTATTTTTGATCAGCTTGCAATTGATGGTAGACCAAATCGAAACCAGTTAATGCACTTTGTTGCCGAATTAGATTCCGCGAGCGTGAGAAATTAAATTGGCGGGCAAAAGGCTTTTGATCACGGTAAGCAATCCCAATATAGACTGTCCCAGCTGGCTGGCCTTCTAGTGTGTCTGGTCCAGCAACACCAGTAAACGCTACGCCAATATCAGTTTTTTGCAATTTCTTTGCTTGTTGCGCCATTGCAATGGCGGTTGCTTCACTAACCACACCGTGCTGCTGCAAGTATGCCGGATCAATTTCTAATAAATGTGCTTTTTCAGCTAATGAATAAGTCACATAACCGCCTGAAAAAACAGCTGAAGCACCACTAACATTACCTATCATACTTTGAAACATACCGGCAGTTAAACTCTCTGCTGCAGTAATCGTTAAGCCACGTTTTGCCAAGAGTCCAACCACTACTTTTTCTAGTGAATTATGTTCGCCGTAACCATAAAAATAAGCGCCCACACGTTGTTGTACCTGATTTTCCAAGTGATCTAACATCTGCTTGGCCTGTGTTTGTTCATTTGCTTCAGCGGTTAATCTAATTGTCACTTCATTGGCCTTAGCATAAGGAGCAATAGTAGGGTTGGTTTGCTGATCAATTAAATCTGCTAATTTGGTGACTAAAGCTGACTCACCAATACCATGAAAACGCAAGACGCGTGACGTCAAAACGTTGGCCTGGTGATATTTTTTTGCTAAAAGCGGCCGTGCTGAATCAATGAACATCGCCTCCAATTCACTTGGTGGCCCCGGTAAAAGCATATAAGTGCGCGTATCTGCTTGATATAACGCACCTACTGCCATTCCCACTGGATTATTCAACGGTGTGCTATTAGCTGGCAACATTGCCTGTAATCGATTATTTTGCGTCATTGGCCGTTGTGTACGCTTGTAATAAGCTTCAATGTGTGCCATTGCTGGTTGATCAACTACCAATGGTTCCTTTAAATATGCCGCTAAAGTTTGCTTGGTTAAATCATCTTTAGTCGGTCCTAGGCCTCCTGTCAGGATAATTAAATCACTGCGACTATCTGCCAGCTTAATCGCTGCCGTTAAGCGTTTTGCATTATCCCCCACTACTGATTGATAATAAACATCAATTCCTAAATCTGCCAATTCATGTGCAACAAACGGCGTTGTGGTATTGGTAATTTCACCCAACAAAATTTCAGTTCCAACTGCAATAATCTCTGCTCGCATTTTTTTGCCTCCAATATTAAATTACGCAAAGTCTTCATCATAACTTCAGCTAATGTTTTTTTAACAAAAAAAGGGCTGCAACATAAATAATTATGTGACAACCCATTTTCACCACCTAGCACACTGCCAAACAATTTGATCTTAAATCAATTGCTACAACTCACACTTTTCATTACAATTATTTGAATGAATCAGCGAAAACGTGCCGGCTGTGAACAAAATAATCAATTCCTGAATAAACTGTGAAAAATAAACAAATGTACAACAAAGTTAACCCCATTGGAAAATGAATGTTGTTGAAGAAAACATTATTTAAAAACAAAAAGATAATGGCTAACATTTGCGTTGTTGTTTTAATCTTACCTGGCATTGCCGCTGCCATCACCACATGTTCGTCGCTTTCTGCCAGTAATAACCGTAAACCAGTAATAGCTAATTCACGGCAGACAATGATTGCGATAACCCAAGATGGTGCCTTGTTCATCCCCACTAAAATAATAAACGCGGTCATCACTAACATCTTATCTGCTAAAGGATCTGCAAACTTACCAAAATTAGTGACTAAATGTTGGCCACGAGCAATTTTACCATCAATTAAGTCCGTAATCGATGCCGCTGCAAAAATAATGGTGCCAATAATTTGGGTCCAAGGAATAATCGTACCAGCAACATTAGCACTTCCCCAATTCCATGGTACTAAAACAACCAACATAAATAATGGAATCATAAAAATACGGATTAACGTTAAGCGATTAGGTACATTCATTAAACATTCTCCTCTGCATCAGAACAGCCAGCTGTGAACCTCACATTCACATCATTGATGAACGTTAAAAGCCATCCAGCTGAACTCATTCTATTTTATTCGCTAGCTTGACTGCTGCTTTCACTACTACTATCTTCTGCAGATGCTGCTGTGCTAATATTTACCGTAATTTGTTTAACAAAACCGCCTTTATTATCTGGATCGAGGTTGAAATCTTTACCATTTAATTTAGCTTTGGTATTTTGTGCATTACCAGTTTTGACAATAAACGACGTGGTCCCAGTTGGCATGGTAATCGTCTGTTCAGCACTCTTTAATGTCCCTTGCCAGATTTGGGTACCGCCAGCAGTGACTGAAACCCATGCTGTTTTTGCATCATCAGCGTGCAAGACTAACGTATTCTTTTCTGGTGCATTAGTGTAGTTAAATGATGCTGCTGTACTGCTGCTAGATTCTAACTTAAGCGTTGGCTTTTTAGTTTCTTCTTTTTTACTAGAAGTTTCTTTAGCAGATGAAGAAGCAGCTTGGGAATGCTTTGCCTTATTACTAGAAGATTCTGAAGAAACTGTTACTGACGAACTTTCTTGAATGACACTTTTGTTTCGGTCCCGATTACCGATGGCAAAAGCATAGATGACACCGACAATAATCACCACTACTGCCACAATAATAATTGTCGGCAAGTACCGGTTAAAACGAGACCACCCGGAATTATGATTATGTGTCCGGGTCCGCGAAGTTGGTTTGTCTGCTTCTTTATCCGGTGCGATATGTTCCGGTGGCTGCGGTTGCGGGATCGCATCGTTAAACTCAGCCAGTAGTTTTTCACTATCTAAACCTACAGTTTCTGCATACTGCTTAACAAATGCCCGAACATAGAAATCACCAGGCAACGCGTCAAAGTTGCCTTCTTCAATTGCAATCAAATAACGTTTTTGAATTTTGGTAATCTGCTGCAGATCGTCTAATGTATACCCCTTATCAATCCGCGCATCACGTAGTTTTTGTCCTATTTCACTCATTGATTCTTTTCCACCTATAATCTTTTATCGAATTTAGTTTTAGTATAGCATAGAAAAATAAATCTTTTCACTATGATTTTCTTGCCATGATCGAATTTAAGCAATTCTTAGGCATTAACGTCGCCAACCACCGGTTACATAAAGCGTTTGTCCGGTTAAATAACTTGCCCCTGACTTTAACAAAGCGCCAACCCAATAAGCAATTTCTGCTGGTTGAGCTAACCGACTGACGGGAATTTCTTGACGCAATGCCGTCTTTGCTTGTTGATCAAACATTTGGTTCATTTTTGTATCCACTGCTCCTGGTGCAACTACGTTAACTGTAATCCCTAAAGAAGCTACTTCACGCGCATATGCATTAACAAAAGCGGACTGAGCACCTTTAACAGTACTATAAGCAACCTCCAACGGACTGCCACTACCACCATAGACCGACCCAATAAATACAATGCGTCCTGCGCCACTACGAGCTAGTTTAGCACTTAATCGCTGACAAAGCAGTAATGGCGCTTTAACGTGCATTATCCATAATTGCTCTAATTGCGACGCAGATAACTTTTGAAAAAGTCCGTAATAAGTAATGCCAGCAGCAAATACCACGGCATCAACTTGAAATAATTGACTTGTTAGTTGTTGCAGCTGCCCTGTTTTAGTCAAATCTGCTTGCAATGCAAAAAAATCCTGTTTAGGATACTGTTTGATCAATTGCGTCTGCAATTTTCTTACTGGCCTCGCGTGCTGAAAATAATGTAAATATAATGACCACCCGTTTGCTGCTAAATGTTGGGTAATGGCCTGCCCAATATCACCAGAAGCCCCGATAATCAGTGCTGCTTTTGCCATTTTAATCATCTCCTGCACTTTGTGCTTCAATGTGGAAAACACTAAAGGCCTCATGGCGGACAAAGCGGTGCAGGGCAGACTGGATGTCAGCCAACGTTATTTCACTGATGATAGGCACTAAATCAAATAAGCTGGCTGTTTCAAAATGATTTCCAGAATAACTATTAGCAATGTATTCTAGACTATTTAATGACTGCAATGCACTACCAATCGCTTCTTTTTTTACTAAGGCTAATCGTTTTTCATTTAAATCAGGATTATCAGCAGCATTTTCCAATAATTTAATCACAGCATCTGATAATTGCTGTGGATGATCCGTGTCACCGCTAAAAGTTGCAAAATGAAAAGTTCGTTCCATGTCCAGTTCATAACCAAAAGTATCATCCACAATTCCTTGATCATACAAGCGCAAATAATTACGTGATGAGTCGCCAAACAACATATCGAACAAAAGATTTAAAGCCGTACGATACTTTAAACCAGCACGATCTTGACTGACTGCCGTCAAGCCTTTAATTCCTACAATGCTTTTACCTCGCTGCACTGGTAACTCTGTCACACGGTAAGGAATAATATCATGTCCAGACGCATCTTCTTCTGGAAATTGACGGTGAATTATAGTCGGTTCAGAGAACGTTTTACGTTGTTGATTAGCACTAACCGCCGTCATAATGGTTTCGGGGTCAAAATGGCCAATCACAAATAGGTTCATGTTACTAGGCTGGTAAAATGTTTGATAAGCCGAATATAACTGTGCAGGCGTGATCTGCGCAATAGACTCTACTGTGCCAGCAATATCATGATGTATGGGATGTTTAGGGTATAAGTTACCAATAATGCCAAAGAATAAGCGCCAATTAGGATCATCCTCATACATTTCAATTTCTTGACCAATAATCCCCTTTTCCTTTGCAACCGAAGCGGCTGTGAAATAAGGTTGCTGAACAAAATCTAATAATGTTAATAAATTAGTTTTTATTTGATTTGTTGCTGAAAACAGGTAGCTCGTTCGCGTAAAACTAGTAAATGCATTGGCGCTAGCACCTTGGCGACTAAAAGCCTCAAAAATATCACCATCTTTTTTATCGAACATTTTATGTTCCAAAAAGTGGGCAATACCAGCTGGCATTTGGACATAGTCCGACTGCCCCAGCGGGATAAACAAATCATCGATCGAACCATAATTAGTTGTCAATACGGCATAGGTTTTATGGTAATCAGCTTTAGGCAATAAAGAGACCGTCAGCCCATTAGGCAATGTTTGCTGATAAAGCGTCTCTCCCAGTAATTGATAATCTATTTTTTGCATACTTGTTCACCCCTTTGCTGACTCAAAAAATAAACAGCTTGTAAATTAATTTTTTGGAGAGCGTAAAATATTTTGTGTAAATGCATAAAAGATTTCTGAATTGTATAGAAA